>JAHELQ010000561.1 GCA_024644125.1 Candidatus Aminicenantota bacterium
GGAGGTTGCCCGTTGGTTGGACAACCAGGTGATCCGGTTATTGAATGAAGATGGTTACGAGTGGGAAGAGTTTTACAAAGAGATCAAGGATTCGGGCATCACGGTGTGGGGCGCGGCCATCGATACTCTAGAAAACACCTCCAGATTCGCCAAAGGGAGCGAAACCGGTCCCATGACGGTACTTCACCTGTTCAACAAACCCCTGAGCGTGACGCGGCCGTATGAGGGTTACATGGGGAACCTCTTTTTACCCAAACCGGTGGTGGACAATGCCAGCGACAAATCGATCCTCATCAACTTCCGCACTCCCAGGGCCAAAGTATTGCAGGCTATCGAGGAAACATACCCCGGTATCAAGCGGGAAAACATCCACGTCTGGACGTTGAGAGGCAAAAGCAGAACCCATCGTATCGGGAAATTGTGGGAAGAATGGGAAACATTGGGGGTTCACCTGGTGGACGATGATTGGCTGCTGCCAAGCGGTATACCGGCTTTCACGGAATCCGGCACCTATGCCCCCACCTACCGCATCGGCACCTGGGAAGACAGCGATGGTACTCTTCATCTGTTTATTTGCGACGGTTATTCGGCGTCTGCCGAGGCGATGCAGGCAGCAAGCCTGGCTCCGATGTTGAATCTCGAGGCGTTCCTCTCGGTTTTCACCTCAAACTTCAAACTCCCTTACGACCGCGAGCAGCACATCATGGGATTGGATCCGGAAGCGGAGGATTTCGCCGCCACACTCAGCCAACTGATGGAGGAAGAGGCGGACGAAAAGACAATCGCTAAATATAGATCCATGATCCGAGAAGGCATTGTCGCCGGAATCCCGGTCCACAAGATGACAATCCAGGCGGATGACTTTTTCCCGGAAAAATCGTGGGACGTTTTGGCGGTCTGCGGCTATATGAAACCGGATCCTTATTCTGGCGCGCCGGGAGTGGAAAAAATCGGCGACAACAGATACAAAGTCACGGTCCGTCTCGCCTCTCCGAAAGGCGACAAACAGATCTGCTTCAAATTGCGCCTGATGGAGACCTTCGAACAGAGCCGGTTGGTGTTCAATCCCCTGCTCAACCGGTTCATGAGCGGCGAAGACTATGAGAACCGCCCGGTGAAAATTTCCGATTCCGGCCGCATTCGCAACGAATTGCAAACACTCTGTTCAGAGGCGTTGGAATTCAGTGGGAACGAACGCATTCGTATCCGTTTCGGCGATATCCCGCCGGACGTGATTTCACAGGAAAACCAGACGAAGCTCTTGAAAATCTTGAAATGGTACAAAGTCAACCACCCGCTCTGGTTTGCCTGGTTGGATATTGTGGAAGCGGAATAATTCCGCTACTTCACCGCTTTGTGAATGGCGACGGCTCCGAACAGGAGTTTTTTGTATTCGACGCGGGCGAAGCCCGCTTCCAATAAGATCGCTTTCAATCGCTCCGCGTCGTGGAAGCGGCGGATGGAATTGGCGAGATAAGCGTACCCTGGACCGGAGCCGGAGATGATTCTTCCCACCGGCCTAACGGTGAGCCCAACATAAAGATGAAACATTTTTTTAATCAATTTTGAGCGGGGCTGGCTGGTTTCCACATTGACAAAACAGCCGCCGGGTTTCAACGCCCGGTGAAACTCCCGCAACGCCTGGAGCAAATGCCCTTCGATGGAATTGAGATTGCGGGTGGCAAAACCGATGGTCATACAATCGAAGCTCCGGTCGCCAAAGGGCAAATGCAACGCGTCGGCGCCGGAAAAAGAGATGGAGCTACCAGAGGATTTTCTTCTCGCCAACTCTAACATAGGCAGCGAAAAATCGGCGGCCACGACAAACGTGTTTCCCGAAGATATTTTACTTGATAAACGCGCCATTTGTCCGGTACCGGTGCAAATATCCAACCAGACGCGCTGCCCGTTTTCGCCGGCAGTGGCCCATCTGACGGCTTTCCGTCGCCAGATGGAGTCGAGGCCGAAGGTAAGGATGGTGTTGATCAATTCATATGTGGCCGGCAGAGTCTTGAAAAAATTTCTGATCCCGCGATTCAAATTCCAATCTCCATGTCTTACGTGATTCGAATTGGGATTATACTACCAGGCCCCGCTATTTGCAAACCACAAGAAAGACAAAGGGGGTTTCCACAGCCATAAGACAGCCCCCCTTTTTCTTTCATCGAACGTCAGAGCTAAACCTGACAGTCGACGTCTTCTTCGAATTGAGCGCCATAGGCATTCCCGATGATTCCACAAATAATCTTGCAAATTACTTTGCAGTCATAGTAACAATCAGCGGAGCGCTGAGATTTCGCCTGGCGTTCACTGACGTAATCTTTCGTTACTTTCTTTAGCATGGTATTCCTCCTTATTTTTTACTGCGATCACTTCAACAATCAACCATAAGGATCATAGGAGCAAAGAGGATTCGGGGCCGTTAGATCCCCTCCTTCCCCGGCGGCGATGACGCGGCAATCGGGACAGGAATAGCGGAATTCACAATCCTTGCATTTGGCGATTTTATCTTTGGTGATTCTCCAGTAGGCGTCGGCCTTTTTAATGATATCGAATAGGTTCTCGGTCACAAAATCACCCAACACAATATCGCTATAGATGCAAGGATGAATCAGATTGTCGCCAGTGATGGCGAGCCTCTTGCCCCAACAACTATTGTAGTGATGGTTATAGCGGATAAAATTGCAGGTTGTTTTAATGAACTGCCCGTTAGTAGTGATGAGCTCGCGGCATTGGCCGATGTCTTTTTCAATTTTTTTGGTCTGTATATGTTCGAGAATTTTCGGCGGATCGCCTTCGCCATAATAATTGATGGCCGAGACATCGAGGCCTGACAATCGTTGCCGCAAAGATTCAATATCTACTCCATCTTCAAAATCGATCTGGTAGGAATAATCGTCCTCTTTAACCGCGGAGTGGAAATTTTGTCGGGGAATCCAACGGGACTCTTCTATTTCAATGACCAATCCTTCCTCTTCCAGAGACGCGACAAAGTCGGCGACCGCGTCGTATTCCCTATTCGCAAACGCGTCCATGAAATAATTCTCCACTTGATACATCGTCCCCTTCAACAGGTCGGTAATGCATGAATTTTTCGGGCCCCTGGTAACAAACACAAATTGATGAAACTGTTTGATAATCATCTTACAATATCCCCTCCGCCTTGAATTTGAGATAAGCCTCCAGATTCTTTTGGATCCCCTTTTTTCTATTTTCGCAAAGCTCTTCGTCAAACGCGAATACCCCGTCCTTGCCAAAATTCACAAAACACCGGCCGCACAATATATTATATGGGCATTCGAGGCAACGCTCTTCGATAATCCGGGAAAACTGGCGCGCCATATCCGCCATTTTTGCGTAATCAAAACCGTTCCATACATCGCCAAACGGGAATAGATTGTTGATCTTTTCACACACATGGAACCGCCCGCTAAAGTCTACATACACTTTGCGGTCAAACAAACAAGTTCCCGCCAGTGGCGATATCGCCTGCACCTTCAGCAGCTCTTCCAAAAGGTTATAGCGGCTGAACAAAGACCCTTCCATTGGCAGAACCTCTTTTTTTTGCAGCATTTTTTGTGCAATTTCCTCGATCACCTCCGCGAATTCACGAACCAGCTTTTGGTGGTCGTAATG
>JAHELQ010000095.1 GCA_024644125.1 Candidatus Aminicenantota bacterium
AACGAATTTCAACCGGTTGAACCGTTTTTCGAGATTTTTTCGATAATATTTTCCGAAGCCCGGTTCGGAGAAGCCCGGTTCGGAAGTCCTGGTAGAATCAAAGATGCCGATGATGCGATGCCGCGATGCCGCGGATAATCATCGAAGCTTTCATCGATATCGATAGCTTCTCGACAACGAATGCTGCTTCGCTTGCCTGTCCCCGCTGTACTTCGTTCTGGGATTTGGGATGTTTTCCTTCGTGATTGACCGGGATCAGAGAAGATGGGAAGAAGATGGCGAAAGGAGTCGAAATTTTCGTTCCGGCTTTCTTGACTTCGCCGGAGTGATTGTTTATAGTATAAATTAATGGCTCAGGGCCGGTAGAAAAATACAATGTTATAGAAAAGGAACGCATGGATTATAGCCGAATTCACAACCTTATTTCGTCACGAATCCTGGTGGAGAAGCTATTATTGAAACGGAATCCACTGGATTACCAGGCATATATCGAAACCTTCCGCGAGTCCCTCATCGACGCGAACCCGCACCAGATAGAAGCGGTGGTTTACGCTCTGGAAAAACTGGAGAACGGCGGCTGCATTTTAGCCGACGAAGTGGGATTGGGAAAAACCATCGAAGCCGGTCTGGTGATTTCCCAATACCGGGCGCGGCGCCGCTTCAACATTCTGGTGATTGTTCCCACATCGCTGGCAGGCCAATGGAACAACGAACTACGCAAACTATTCCAGGTCCCCTCGCGAATCATCGACACGAAAGATGTCCGCAAGACCAGGAGCGACAATTCCCACGAACTTTTTGCCGGGCCCGGCGTTTATATCATAGGCCGCGAACTGGCGAGCCGCCTCGAGAAGCAGAGGGCCCTCTCCCAAAAAGGCTGGGACCTCATCGTTGTGGACGAAGCGCACGAAGTCTTCGCCAACATCCATAAACGGTTCAACGCCAGAGACGGTAGTTACACCCAGGATTCGACACAAAATCTCACCGCCGCTCACCTCTACCATTTGTTCAAACGCACGCCGCTATTGCTATTGACCGCCACTCCCATTCAGAACGACATCCTGGAGTTATGGGGACTGGCCGCCTATATCTTGCCGGAAAATAAAAACTACCTGGGCCGCCTCAACCACTTCAAAGACCTGTTTCTCCAGAAAGGCCAATTGGTGGAGGAAAAACTTCCGGAACTCCGGGATCGAATCGGCAACTTTCTGGTACGCAACCTGAGGCAAAACGCCCAGGCTTTCATGGATTACAAATTCACCAACCGCAACTGCCAAACCCTCAACTTCAATATGGACACGGAAGAGAAACTGCTCTACTGCGATATTTCAGCATATCTGGAGCGTGACGATATTTACGCCTACGGCAACAGCGGGATGGTGGAGATTGGTCCGGAGAAAAGCGCTGGCATCCGCACTCTTCTCAAGATGAGCTACCGCCGCGCTCTGGGAAGTTCCTTCCCGGCGCTGCGAAATAGCCTCGAGAAGATCGTCGAACGGCTGCAAAAGATGCGAACAGGAAAACCCGTGAATTTTTCCACGGACATCGCCAGCGACGACGAAGCCAACGATGAGGAAGATCGCGTCGCAGCAGGTATCGACAATGGCGACGATGCAGGCTTCATCGACTCCTTCGATGAGGAGGACTTGCCGGGTATCGAATCGGAAATCGCCGAAGTGCAAGGCTACATCCAGCGCGCTCTTCAGATTTCGGGAACCGCGAAGGACACAATCCTGATCAACGCGCTGCATGCATTCTTCGCCGATGCGGAGCGATTCTACCCTAAAGCGGTGATCTTCACCACCTATATCGCCACGCAACAACATCTCCGATCGGTACTGGAAGAGAACGGACTGGCAGGCGAGGTGATTCTCTTCTCCGGCTCCGGCAAGCGCAGCCCCGAAGAGAAGGACGAGATGCGACAGATCGTCGCCGCCTGGGAAGAAGAGGTCGGACACAACATCCCGGAGGTTGAAAAGCCTTCCGGAGACATCCTGGAACGAACAGCGATCGTTCATTATTTCAAAACCCGGAAGAAGATTCTCATTTCCACCGAAGCGGGAGCCAAAGGTTTGAACTTGCAATTTTGCAATATTCTGATCAACTATGACCTCCCCTGGAATCCTCAACGGATCGAGCAACGCATCGGCAGATGCCATCGATATGGCCAACAAAAAGACGTGATGGTGATCAATTGCATCAATGAGGATAACGAAACTGAAAAACGCGTCTACCAGATCCTGGAAAATAAATTCAGCCTGTTCAAAAACGTGTTAGGCGCGGGCGATGCCATTCTCGGGACATTGAGTAACGCGCTCCATTTCGAGACCCGCATCAACGACATTCTCAACAAGTTCAAAACCCCGGAAGAGCGCGAATTCTGGCTGCGGCAGTTCGAAGCGGATATCGACGAAGAGACCCGTAAGCTGCGGGACAGGAAAGTCTCCCAGGCCCGCCAACTCCTGGATGAACTGGATCCCCACGTTAAAAACAAACTTCGCAACATCAAAGAAAAACTACCGCAATCCTTCAGCCAATATGACGCAGACCTACTTAATCTTCTGCGGCACTACGCCGGCTTCCAGAGCCTCCCCTTCCGTGAACTGGACCGGAAAAGCGAACACATTCTGCTTGAATACGACAATCGCCCGTATTATATCGGCCGCAGGGACGAAGATCAAATGCGGGACTTCATCCACATCAACCTCAAAGATCCCCTCGCCAAAAGTATGATCCGCCACATTAAGGAAAACGACCCCGCGCCGGGCACTCCCATTGTATTCTGTTACCAGGACCAAAAAGAGAAGGCGGAAATCCTACGCCCTTTCGCCGGCATGCGCGGTCGTTGGAATCTGTACACCGTCAATTACCAGGGGCTGGAAGAAGAGGAACGCCTCTATCACATCATCGCCGCTGAAAGCGAGGGAGATCTTCATTTTTTTATGGAGGATGAAATTCAGGCATTACTCTCCCTCCCTCTAACGGCGGGAGCCCCACCCGACAAAGAGCTGGAAGACGCGGATATGAAGGAACGGCTCGATAAAAAAATCGACGCCGACGAAGCCCTCATCCGCCAACAGCAGCAAATCCGCATCGACCGCAAGCTCCAGAATTTGAAAATGGAACTCCACGACATGAAAGAATATCTGGATAAAAAAGAGGCAGACATCAACTCCAAAATCGAAGATTTGGATCAAAAGCTCCGCAGTACCACCGATCGGCAGGTAGGCAAACAATTGCTGGAAGAAAAAGCCCGGTTGGAAAAAGAGGCCCGTAAGACCCGCAGTCAAAAACTGGAATTCGAAAATACATTCTCCGAGGAATTCTCGGCGCAAGAGCTCCGTCTTCAAGAAAAACGCTTCCTGGACGTGGAGCCTCGTCTGGTGTTTAGCTTGAATTTTGAGATTCGCTAAAGGGAGAATTAGATGACTGAGTTTATCCACACCGCAGATTGGCGTATCGGCCGCCGCTTCCCCGGAGTGGAGCCATCCCTGCGAAAGAGGCTCGCCGAAGGAACCTGGCAAGCCCTCGACCTTTTATTCATCTATGCAAAAAAAAAACACATCCCGTTGATCCTGTGCGCCGGCAACGCGTTCGCAAACGGTCAACTTGCCGACGCCGGACTTCTTGCCCGACTTTTTGTTCTATTGGCCAGATACCCGGACATCCATTTGGTCATCGCCCCGGGAGCGGAGGATTCCCTTGACCCAGGGAATCTTTACAGCCGCAGCGACCCATCCAGATTCCCGGCAAATTTTCAGTTGGTGACGGAAAAAAAGATCATACCCTTCCCCGGTCAACGATTGTCCATCATCACCTCGCCCGCATGCGGAGAACACGCAAGCGCGGATCCACTTCGGCGCCTGGAAGCCGAAGCTCTACCTCCAGACACCATCCACGTGGGCCTGTGCCATTATCCCCATTTTAAATCCGGCGACGCCGCCTCGTTGGGATTGGATTACCTGGCCTGCGGCGGCGCCGATCGTTATTACGAGATCGACCATCATTGCCTATACCCAGGACCGCCTGTAGAGACCGGATTCGGCGATCGCGGCTTCCCGTTGCATGTAAAAATCGAGGCGCCTGGAGCGCGGCCACATATCAAAAAAATTCCCGATATCGCACCTTTTGAATGGCTCGAAGAGAAACTGTCATTGACAGACAACACATTCGACGAAGTGTCGGCTCAATTGGGGACAGGTACCAACCGGCATATAAAAAAAATCGAGATCAGCGGACAATTGTCCATCGACCGCTTCATCCGTTATCAAGACCTTCTAGAGAGTAACCGCCAAAACTACGTCTCGATTGACAATCGAGTGCAAATCCAACTATCGGAAGCCGATATCGAAACCATCATCGACTCCAACGCTCGGCCGCTCGCACGATCACTTCTAGATTTGAAGCGGCGTAAAACGGATGAAGACAGCGATCCGCACTTATTCCAACGGCTTAAAGATGGAACCTTTTTTATGGACCGGCAAGCTGTGGCAGGTATAGCGGACACGATCCCGGATGCAGAGATCATCGACCTGGCTCTGATTGAGTTGTACCGGCAATTCGGCCCCGGCGCATAATCGAGAGGGAGAACACGCTTCATGAATATCGATCGAATCAAATTGCGGAATTGGCGGAGAATCGACGCCATCGAGTTGTCGTTCCAGCCAGGGATCAACCTCATCTACGGTCCAAATGAGACAGGAAAATCCACCATCATCGAAGCCATCCGCATGGGTCTTTCGGGAAATCCCGCAGGCGGGAGCAAAGAATACCGCCAATTGATCCCCTGGGGCGCCGCCGCCAAAGCCGAAGTCGAGCTAGACATCCTGGCGGCAAACAAAACCCTCTACAGGATCTTCAAATCATTCCCAAAGGGTGAGGCGTTCCTCGCCATTCCTGCGAAGGGAGAGCTCAAATTGGCGGAAAACGCCGACGTCCAAACACATCTCAACCGGATCCTGGGCATCGAGAGCGGACTTCAGAATCTCTGGGACCTCTTGTTTGTGAAGCAGGGAGAAGTGCTGGATATCATAGACCCGGACCGCAAAAAAAATCCCCTTGAGCCTGGACTCAAACTCCATATCGAGGAAATCCTCCGGGAAACGGCCCAAAAAGAGCTGAACCAATTCCAACAAACACTGGAAAAACAATTGAACTCCATCTTCACTGCCACCGGCAAACTGGCGAAAAACTCAGCCTACCATCAACTGCTTATCGATGAGCGGGATAGCGGAGAAGAACTCAGTCGTCTGGACGTTTTAGAGCGAGAGCTTCTAGAAAAGGCGGAAGAATTGGAAGAGAGTACTCGCAAACACGATGAATTGGAGCGCGTCATCAAAGAGCATACCCTCATCGCCGGGCAATTGAAACAAAAAAAAGAAACCGCCTACGCCCTGGAAAAAGAGGAGCTGAAATACAAACCCCTGGAGGAGCGTTACCAGCGCCTGCTGGCTGTCGGCCTCGAAACCGGCGCATTGGAGCGGGAGCTCCCACTCCTGTTGTACCAGCGTAACAGACTGATCGAGAAGCTGGCAATCTCGATCGCCGAAGAAGAGAAAAATAAATCCGAGGCCCGACAACGCCTCGAACAATTGAAAATAAAAAAGGCAGCCGCCGTAGTATGCGACACAAACCGCCTGTCCCTTGAAAAAGTGGACAACCTCTACAACGAAATCAGAGAACTGAAGGAAGAGATCAATCGGCAACAAACCATCTTGCCGCACCGCTCAAGCATGGCCCGGGATGCCCTGAAGAAGGAACTCGCCAATATCGAGACCCGCCTGGAAGCAAGCCGGCGGTTGAAGCAAGAGATGGACGAGATAGAGCTTAAAATCAAAGAAGAGCCCCTGGTCACAGAGAAAGAGATCACTCTTCTACGCGCCCAAACCACTCAGTTGAGCAAACAAAAGGGGACGCTGGAAGCTGCCCGGTCCAGGTTGGAGCTGCAACTTCACATCGAACCCATCACTACCGAAGCGATTGATCTCTTCATGCGCAAGGACAATGGCAACGATGAGTCACTATCTATTTCCCGCCCCACCGCCATCGACAACTTCCTGCGCCTGGAATTGCAAGACGCGGAGCGCTACCGCCTGGAATTCTCCGGCTCCATGAAAGAGCTCGACCTTCAAGGACTCGAAGCCTCCGTAGCGACACTGGAAGCGGAAATCGAACGAACCTTCGCTCGATTCAGGGTACGGGACTTGCAAGCTCTGGAAACGCACTACCGGAACTGCCTCCAACTCAGCCAACATCGCGACGGTTTGCGCCGGCAATTGGAAGATTCGGAAAATCCTCAGGCAATGAAACAGAAAAAGTTGGACATTGAAGCCCAATTGCGCCGGGTGGAGGTTCTGTCAAAAGCCTACCCTCTCCCCCCTCTCCTCACCGAAGAAGCCGTAGATAGCGAAAAAGACCCCTTGCGCGAGGCCCTCTTCATCGCAGACCGCCTGGACGAATTGAAGAAACGGCTCGACGAACGGCTCGAAGGAACTTCGCTCCAGCAACTGGAGCTGGCCCATCGCCGTCTTCACGATGATTACCAGGCCAGCGAGCGTCGTCTCATGGTATTGGAGCCGCTGGATATAAACCTGGTGGACGAACACCACATCGAAAAACAAATAGAAAAAAAGAACGAGATCCAACGCCGCATCGACCGGCTCTCGGATCAAAAGAGGTTGTTGGAAGAGATGAATCTCGATCCCGGCCTGAAGCCCGCTTCGCCGGAAGAGGGCAATCCAGCGGAAGCCGCCCCTCAAGAACTGCGCGACCAGATTGACCGTTCACAGCGAAAACTAGAGGGCCTTCGATCCGAAGAAACCCGTCTTCTGGATCAAGAGACCGCGACATCGCTTCGAGACTGCTTTTTAGCCGCCGACAGCCGGCTGAGAGACTTGAAACGTCAGCTCGCGCTTTTGCCGCCGGAAGATGCGACTCTGCCGGAAGAGATCGCCGTCCGCACAGACGACATACTCAAAACACTGAAAGAACTGAATCTCCAACTCAAGCGGCTGGACGAGAGACATCATCGTTTGATGGGGGAAATCGGCGGGCACAGCGTCATCGCCACACAAAAAGACAATGAAGAAGCCCGGCACCGCACTCTTCTGGATCACATCCGCAAGCACATCACTGCCATCGCCGCCTCTCGCTTACTATTGGAACTATTGGCCCGGCAGAAGGCCCGGATGCACGAACAACTCTTCGCCCCCATCCAGGAGCGGGTGAGCCGCGCCTTCGCCCGGATCGTAGGGGACAGGTACAGGATAACTATATCAGACGACCTTGGGTTGGACATTCGAGCCCGGATCGCCGACGATCAATTCGAGGACAATGTCCGCGACGCAGTCTCCTTCGGTACCCGCGAGCAGCTCTCGTTCATTTTCCGCCTGGCTATCGCCGAACAATTGTCGAAGCGTGAACCCCAGGTGATGATCCTCGATGATTCATTCGTCAATACCGACCAGGAGCGATTGGAACAAATTATCGACATCATCCAAAAACAAGAGAACATTCAATTCCTGATTTTCACCTGCAAAAAAAACGATTACGCCCGCTACCGCAGCCAATTTAACTGCATCGACCTGACGGCCGGAAGAAGCGGGAAATCCAGCGTTTGAATTCTCACATATTATATGATATAAAGAATCATTGAGAGACGAATCTCACCGCAGAGAGGAAAAATCATGAGACAGATAAAAGTAGTGACGACAATCGTAATAATGATCGCGGCCATGATAACGGCCGGCGGTTGCAAAGAGGAAAAAGGCACCTTCAATATAGATTATCTGGGGGCGACAGCCCTGCGCCATGTAGCGAACAATATCAGTTATCTGGACGCCAGATGTGAAATCTCGTCCCGCAACTTCATCGCCGCGCATGTGGTAAACTGGGCATTCCAGCTTCTGGACGAGGCTGGCAATGTTATACTGGAAATCAACGACAGCAACTACAGGAATCTTTCATTCAAGGTCCGCGTCCAAAAGACACCGGTTCAGGCCTATAACTACGGGACAATCGGCTTCCAGACAGACGATTTTGTTGCCGGCGACATTTTCAACGGCAGCACTCCTGCCAAAATTTCGTTGACCGCAACCATCGAAGATGATCGCGGCAACATATCGGATTTCACCGCCACGGCCAACGCGGTATTCCAGGAATTGACCGACTGAGGTTTTTACTTCAGTCCCCAGCCCCGTTTCAGAGCATCGATCGGATCTTCTTTTTTGGGTTTTGGCCGTTGCTCCTTGACATGGGCCTGATTGCCCTTACCACCGCCTTTGTTTTTACCGCGAGGCTTGTGCTGCTTGGGCTGTGGTTTGGGTTTCAAGGCCTTAATGCTCAACTGGATCCGCTTGAGTTCTTTGTCCACGCTGACAACCTTGACCTTCACCTTGTCTCCGACAGCCACTACGGTCTCGGGATTGGTGATAAAGTCGTGGGATAATTCGGAGATATGCACCAACCCATCCTGGTGAACACCGATATCCACAAACGCCCCGAACTGGGTCACATTGGTGACCACGCCTTTCAATTCCATGCCTTCAGCCAGATCCTCGAGGGTCTCTACCCCCTCTTCGAATTCGAAGAGTTCAAAATCCTGCCGCGGATCTCTGCCCGGAGACTCCAATTCCCTGACAATATCTTTGACCGTTGGAAGTCCGAACTCGTCGGTGACAAATTCCTCGGGTTTCAATGTCTTCAAGGCAGACTGGTTTCCCATCAATTCAGTGACCGGTATCGACAGCTTCCCCGCCATGGCATCCACAATACCGTAGGACTCAGGATGGATACCGGTGGCCTCCAACGGATTCTGCCCATTACGGATTCTCAAGAAGCCGGAGCTCTGCTGGAAGGCTTTATCGCCGAACATCCGCACATTCTTCAAGTCTTCACGGCAGGTAAACACGCCGTTGTCATCGCGGTATTTGACGATGTTCTTGGCCAATGTCTCACCGATACCCGACACATACTTGAGTAGATGATAGGATGCGTTGTTCAGAGCCACGCCCACGCGGTTCACCACCGACACAACGACATTGTCCAGCCGCTGTTTCAACAGGCTCTGATTTACATCGTGCTGGTATTGCCCAACGCCGATAGCCCTGGGTTCAATCTTCACCAATTCCGACAGGGGATCCTGAAAACGCCTTCCAATAGAAATCGCGCCCCGCACCGTGACATCGTGATCCGGGAATTCCTCGCGCCCGGCATCGGACGCGGAATATACAGACGCGCCCGACTCGCTCACCACCAGCACGATCACATCTTCCGGCATGATCTCCTTGAAAAACTGGAAGGTTTCCCGCGACGCGGTCCCATTGCCGATGGCGACTGCCTTGAATTTATGCTTGGCCAGCAGGTCGTCAACAATCGCTTTCGAACCGGCTTTATTCTCTTTTGGCTTGGTAGGATATATCGTCGCGTTCTCCAGAAGTTTTCCAGTCTCGTCCAATGCCACCAGCTTGCAACCGGTGCGGTAACCGGGATCCACGCCCAGTACCCTCAGATTACCTGCGGGAGCCGAGAGCAATAGCTTCTCGAGATTGGTGGCAAAGACCCTGATGGCCTCTTCGTCCGCCGTTTTTTTCATTTCGCGCAGCACATCGAGCTCCAGGGAAGGCAACACCAACCGGTTGAGGGAATCCTTCAACACCTCTTCAAGAAAATCGTACCGCGGATGATCTTCCTGGTATAGCTTCGTCCGATAGCGATTCTGAAGCTCGTCCTGATCGATCTGGATCTTACTGCGCAGTACTTTCTCGGTTTCGCCCCTGCGTACCGCGAGAATACGGTGGGAGGGGATAGTGGCGACTTTTTCCGAAAAGTCGTAATATTGCTCGAATTTTGAGCGCTTCTCTTCCCAATCTTTTGTCACCGACACAGCCAGCAACCCTTCGGCCGACACATCGGCGCGGATACTCTTTCTCAATTCGGCGTCTTCCGAGAACTGTTCGGCAATGATATCCGCGGCTCCCTTGAGAGCCTCCTTCACATCGGCGACCTTTTTCTCTTCGCTGACAAAGGGCGCAGCCATCGTCTCCAGATCATCGACGACAGAGGTATCCATGATGGCCAGAGCCAGAGGTTCCAGACCTTTTTCCTTCGCAATCGTGGCTCTTGTTCTTTTTTTGGGTTTGTAGGGCAGGTAGAGATCTTCCAATTCAGTTTTAGAATAAGTATCATCTATTTTTTTACGCAATTCGTCGGTTAATTTACCCAGTCCGGAGACAGTTTTGATAACAGTCTCTTTCCTTTCGTTCAGTTCGATTACATATTGGTGAAACTCCTCGATATTACGGACTTTCAACTCGTCTAAATCACCTGTTTTTTCCTTCCGGTACCGGGAAATGAACGGGACAGTCATCCCTTCGGCCAGCATCTCGATGACGCTTTTGGCCTGAACGAACCGGGCTTCGCTCTTCTCTGCAATAAATTCGATATCTTTGTCTTTCAGCAACACATAAACCTCCAAATTGAAATAGATCCACGGAACCTTCCAATGGGAACCCCTGGGGTTAGTCACAGATTTTATCATATTTTAGGGTAAAATGGGGATATAATTGGCAAAAAAAAATCCTTTTTTAAAAAAGCCTCGTATACAATATTTGAGAGTTTTATAATTTAGTTTAATAAATTATTGAACTATACTATAATGATATCTCTAAACAATAGTGAGGAAAAGAACGAGGTGTAGATATGAAACGAAGAGATTTTATCAAAAAGTCTGTGGTTGCATCGGGAGTGTTGACAACCCCGGCCTTGTTATCGATAGCCCAGAATGCGCCGTCGGAGCCGGTGGTGAAAGTCATGGGCGAGTCCCCCTATGAGATTACAAAAAAAGCGATCCTGGAATTGGGGGGAATGGGCAAATTCGTATCCAAACAGGATATCGTCATGATCAAACCCAACATCGGCTGGAACCGCACTGTCGAGCAGGCAGCCTGCACAAACCCCGAAGTGGTCAAAGCGTTGGTGGAAATGGCCCTCAATGCCGGCGCCAAAAAAGTCATCGTGATGGACAATACATGCCATAAGGCCGAAGACACATACAACCGCAGCGGTATTGCCGCTGTCGCAAAGGAAACCGGCGCCACCCTCAAGTACGCAGACGAGAACCGCCTGGTGGTCTACGATTTCAAAGGGGAACACATCACCCAGTGGCCGGTGTTCAAAGATTTTATCGAAGTGGACAAATTCATCAATGTCCCGATCCTCAAACACCATGGCAGCGCCGAATTGACCATCGGAATGAAAAACCTGTACGGCATCCTCGGCGGCAGGCGGGGTAAACTCCATCGCAGCATGGGCAACAGTATCGCCGACCTGGCCAATGGTTTCAAAACCCACCTGACAGTTGTGGACGCCTACCGGGTATTGCTGCGCAACGGCCCCATCGGTGGACGTTTGAGCGATGTGGAATTGAAAAAAACAGTGATGGCTTCGACCAACATCATGGAAGTGGATGTAGTGGCCGCCCATTTGTTTGGGAAAGAACCCTCCCAGGTACCTTTTATCCAGGCGGCGTTCGAAAAAAAGATGGGCCAGATCGATATCGGAAAAATCAATGTCAAATCTTTCAAAGTATGAGAACGTTACCAAACAGATAAAAAGATGACTAAGAAAAATTCGAAACGAATCCAGATCGTCCGCATCGCGTCGCAGATAGTGTTCACCGTCTTGTTTTTCGTCCTTTTAATCGCGTCCGGCCAGGCGACGGCCAAAACCTTCACCTATACCGATTCATTCTTCTATTTCGACCCATTGCTCCTGTTGGTGAATTTTTTAGCCACCGGAACCATCGCCAAAATCTTTCTGCTGTCCCTGATCCCCGTCGCCCTGACCCTCGTTTTCGGCCGTTTTTTTTGCGGATGGGTTTGCCCCTTCGGCGCCATCAACCAATTGTTCACCCGCATCTTCAAAAAGAGCCGCAAAGAAAAACGGATCGTGGACAAAAAATTGTTGAAACTCAAATATGTGGTCCTCTTTTTGGTGCTGGCCTTCGCGTTGGTGGACACCCATATCGCCGGTTGGTTCGATCCCTTTTCGCTCCTGACCCGCAGTTCCGCTGTGGCGATCAACCCGGCGGTGAACCATGTGGTGGAAAACTCCTTGAAAAAAGGAGCCATGGATGAGGGCCTCGTCTCCAAAAGTCTGAAACCCCTCTACTCCTTCAGCCGAAAAAACATTCTCACCAACAAACAACGGGCCTTTGTGCAGTCCGTCATCATCGGCCTGATATTCTTGCTGATTCTCCTCCTCAACCTCTACAAGAAGCGATTCTATTGCAACTACATCTGCCCATTGGGCGCCCTATACGGACTTCTGGCAAAATTTAGTTTTCTCAACCTCACGGTGAAGGACACCTGCAAATCCTGCAATGTGTGCGCCAACAATTGCACCTACAACGGCAGTCCATACCAGGACTACATGAAATCCGAGTGTTTGGTCTGCTACAATTGTTTCAACGACTGCCCCCACCAGGCCATCGAGAACTCCTTCCAATTGCCGAAGAAATCCAATATCACATCCATCGACATCGGACGCCGTAAGATGGTGGGATCGCTGGCCGCCGGATTGTTTGTCGGCTCCTTGCCGAAAATCTCCCAGCACGGCAAAAAACGAACCCATAGCTTCACCCGCCCCCCCGGCTCAGCGCCGGAAGCGGAATTCCTCCAGAAATGCATCCGTTGCGGCCAATGCATGCAGGTATGCCCCACCAATCTCATCCAACCGGCATTGTTCCAGTCGGGAACCGGAGGATTGTGGACTCCGGTGCTAAATCCCAGCGTCGGCTATTGCGAATACGAATGCAATAAATGCACTCAGGTGTGCCCTACCGAAGCGATCCAGAAATTGACAGTGAAAGAAAAAAAGGAATTTAAAATCGGCACCTCCGTCATCGACCGGAACCGTTGTTACACCTACGCGGACGGCTATAATTGCGCCGTGTGCGAAGAACATTGCCCGGTTCCTGATAAAGCCATCAAATTTAGAGAGGTCGAAATCTGGAATTTTGAAGGAAAATTGGTCAAAGTCAAACAGATCTACGTCATCCCCGACCGCTGCATCGGTTGCGGTCATTGCGAAAACGTGTGCCCCCGTTCCGACGCTCCGGGTATTTTCCTCAGCGCAGAGGAGGAACAACGGGAAGAACTGGCTTTTTATTAAATACAAACCGGGGCGCCAATTGCGCGCCCCCATTCCCCCGCTCTGTCCTAAAAACAGTACACCATATCCAGCAAATTCCTGGCAATCGACTTGCTAACAAAAACAACAGCAGGAAACTGTTGACAGGAACCGCTAAAAGTGTGTAATATTATTTAGTTTTTGAGGAGGCAACAAATATGAAAAAAGCGATGTTTATGCTTTTGATCGTTGGATTGATGACCCTTTCGGCCTGCACCATTCATTTCCCTTATGAAATCTACGATGACTTCGGCCCCACCAGGGTAATATTTAAAGTTGTGCCGGATGATGCCAAAATTCTTTTGAACGGTAAATTCATCGGAGAGGCATATGAATTTTCCACCCCCGAGTCGGCGCTCAAGCTTGCGTCCCGCAGGAATGAATTGGTGATCAAACGGGAAGGCTACGTAGAAGAGGTAGTAGATCTCGATCATTATTCCACAGATAAAATTACAGTTCGTCTCACCATGATGCCGGAAAAGGAATACAAACGCCCCTATCCACCCAACGCGGAGAAAGTCGAACAAGAGGTGAAAAAAACCGATTC
>JAHELQ010000096.1 GCA_024644125.1 Candidatus Aminicenantota bacterium
ACGGTAACGGAACGTATTCCGGCGTCATGAATTTTTTTGAGGAAGTCCATGATCTCGAGAATCCCCTGCCGGGTGAATTCACGGTTGTGAAGATGGGTGGCGTTGAGGGTGTAATTGAAGCGGATCCCCGCTTCGCCGGCGTAGGCCACATAGTCCGTCAGGCCAGGAAGATCCATCTCCGGCAGCAAATTGACAGACCGTCCCGATTGCAGGAAGTTGCCGGTGGTGATATTACCGTAAGCTTCGTGTATCTTTGCTCCGGGATATTGGGAATTGAGGCGGATGTAGGCGTCGATGGTCTGTTTCTTGAAATCCGCCGGAACGCTGAAGTATTTGATGATCATGATATCCTCTTGTTTGCAAAAAAAATTAAATCTCCAGGTCGATTTCCACCAGGTCCTGTTGCCTGGCTATCTCCTCTTCCAGTCGCTTCCTGTCGGAAGCGGAAACGAGATCGATTTCTACCATCCGTGTCCCAGGCGATAAGGAGACCGTGTGGGCGATGTGCCTGAAGGAAGCGGCGAATCCGTTGACGGTTTCGTGCCGGAACAATGACGTGGCGTAATCGAAGGTGAAGTGGACATCGTCTTTCACCGCCATTCCGGACAGATTGAGATCCAACTTGGCAACCGTCGTTTCCGTGCGGAAGGGGGCGATGGAGAGTCCTTCGATGGCGGGCCGGGGGCGATTGGCGCCTTCACCGAGCGACGCAAAGGCAAATCCTGCGCTGTAGATAGGGTGTCTCCCCGGATGCCGTTCCGTTACCACCCGCTCCACCAATTGCTGGAATTGGAAATCCTGGTTTTCGAAAGCCTCGATTGCACGGTCTTTGACTTGAAGAAGAAAATCCGAGAACGAGGTCTCTTTTTGGACATTGTTCCGAAGGGCCAGCACATTGACGAACACTCCGATAATGGGTTCCAGCGCCGGATGGCGGCGCCCTGCAATGGCGGTTCCCACGACCACATCCTCCTGGCGACAGAGCTTTGAGAGTAATATTGTGTAACACGCCAGATAAATCATAAAATCAGACATATCCCGTTCCCGCGCCAGGGTTTTCAAGCGCCGGCAATCCTCTTCATCCAAAGCAAAGCGCACGCTCCCGCCCTGGAAATCTTGAGACGAACCTCTGGCGAAATCCAGCGGGAGACGCATCTCCGGTTCTCCGTCTGCGAATTCCT
The DNA here is from genome assembly GCA_024644125.1 of Candidatus Aminicenantota bacterium. Classification (GTDB taxonomy): domain Bacteria; phylum Acidobacteriota; class Aminicenantia; order UBA2199; family UBA2199; genus JAHELQ01. Next base: position 1,182 of record JAHELQ010000096.1, read on the forward strand.
CCAACCAGAATTTCTCCTGCTGTTCGATGGCCCGCGCCACATGCCCCTGGTTGAGCCAATGGGCATAATCGATGTATTGTAAAGGTAGAGGCACCAGGTCCTCCCCGTTATAAAGGCGAATGAACTCCTCTTTTAAAATCTCGAAGGAGCGGCCGTCGGAGATGATGTGATGCATGTCCACCATCAAGACCTTCCGCTCATCTCCGGCTTCCACCAGCCCCACCCGCAGAAGAGGCGCAAGAGATAAATCGAAGGGACGGATGAAGCGGGTTAATATGGTACGCAAAGCCTGCGGTTGACCGTTTTGCGCCTGGTTGTCACGCTCCAACCGGAAGCGCTCGATGGCGAACGGCACATCGTCGCGCACCCGTTGCACCGCTTCGTCCCCCACGATCTCGAACGAGGTTCGCAAGCTGTGGTGCCGCCGGATGAGCTGGATGAACGCCTGCTCCAATTTGGCGTCGTCCAATGGCCAGCGGATGTCGAGGATTGTCTGGATATTGTAGGAAGTACTGTCGGCCTGCATATGATGTTGGCTAAAAATCCTTTTTTGGGCTCCGGAAAGTGGATACATGGTCTTTGCGCCCGCGGGAGCGATGGCTTCTAGAACGTCTTCCCCCAGGGTGGCGATATGGGCTGCCAGATGACGGATGGTGGTGATGCGGAACACATCCGCCAGATCGACTCTCACATCGAGGGCTTTGTGAATATGGGCCACCATCTGGGTGGCTTTTAGAGAATGGCCTCCCAGGTCGAAGAAGTTGTGGTCGATGCCGATGCTCTCTTCGTCCATTTGCAAAATCTCCGCCCATATGGCGGCCAGAGTTTTCTCTACCCGGTTGCGGGGCGGAACCGACGGGGTATCGGAAACCCGTTGCGGCAACGGCAACGCCTTGAGATCGATTTTTCCATTCGGAGTTAGCGGAAATGAAGCCAATCTCGTAAAATAATGGGGAACCATGTAATCGGGTAAGTAATTTCCCAGGTAATCACGCAGATCTTTGAGCATCACGTCATCCGAGGCGATATAATATGCGCAGAGTACCCGATTGTCCGTCTCTCGCCATTGGCCGGTGGCGTCTCCGAAGGTGACGGGCGCCACAACAGTCTGGGATATGCCGTTGAAGGAGAGGATTCTCTGCTCGATCTCTCCCAACTCGATTCTCATCCCGCGAATCTTCACCTGATTGTCCAACCGCCCTAAAAATTCCAGCGTCCCGTCTTCGTTCCAACGGGCGCGATCACCGCTGCGATACATTTTTTGTCCCGGATGGAATGGATCCTGAACAAATTTTTGTTTCGACAATTCCTCGTCGCCTAAATAACCGAGGGCCACTCCCCGTCCGCCAATGCACAATTCTCCCGGCACTCCCACCGGTCTCGGCAATAGATCCGAGCCAAGAATATAGACTTTATGATTGCCCACCGGCCTTCCGATAGGCGGGTAGCGAAGAGGATTCTCCATAGGAGCCACCTCTTGCCAGGTTGTCCATACCGTGTCTTCGGTGGGGCCATATAAATTATAGAGACGGAAGGGGCAATCGGCGGGCGGATATTTCGTCAACCGGTCGCCGGCGGTGCGCATCGCCCGAAGCTTCAGATCCGGTTCCCGCCAATCCATATCCAATAGTTTCTCCGCCATCATAGTGGGCTGAAATGTTACCGAGATGTGATTCTCGATGAGCCAGCGTTTCATGGCCGCCGGATCGGTACGTTCCAGATCGCCGGCGATTACCAGTGAGGCGCCGCTCAATAAAGCCGGCCAGATTTCGAATCCAGTGGCGTCAAAGCCAATGCTCGCCACCTGGCTCATTCTGTCCCCTGGGGAATCTTCAAAGAGGCTGCGATGAAAGCTCGCCAGGTTCACCATGGAATTGTGACACACCATCACCCCTTTCGGCGTTCCGGTGGAACCGGAGGTGAAGATCACATAGAGACGCGACTCTGGGGACACATCGGCAATGGTATCCAGGGGCGGTACAGAGATGAGGCTCTGCCTGTCCCACCGAAGCGTCGAATCCAGATTCAACAGAATGGAAGCGTCGCTCGCCCGCGCCATATCATCCCGTCTACCTGCAGGAAGGCTGGGATCTACTGGCATATAAGCGCCGCCGGCAAAAATGATCCCCAGCATCCCCACCACCATCCGGCACCCGCGCGGCACGCTGAGGGCGACGATACCGCCTTCAGTCAGGCCCCGCTCCAGAAGAAGCGCTGCCAACCGGCGGCTTTGATCCTCAAGTTCCCGGTAGGTCAATTCTTCCATGCCGTCCTTGACCGCCAAACGATCCCCATAGAGAGCCGCCTGCTCCAGAAACATGGAACTTACGGTTTTGTTTTCAGGATATGCGAACTCCGTATCGTTGAAGTTCTCGATCACTACCTTCCAATCTTTTTCATCCATCATGGGGATGGAATCTATAGCGATTGCCGGTTCCGGCAGAGCGCGGGCTAAAATTGCGGAGTAACAGGAACAAAGGGTGCGTATCGGAGTGGAGCTATATTTTTCCGCATTGTAAGATACTTTTAGAGTCAGAGCGTCGCCTTCTTTTTTTACGGCGACAATCATATCGTTTTGCAAATCCCGGGGAACATCTTGCAGGGAATCCGTCCTGTGTAAACCGTCCAGAAGCAGAACAAATTTGTGAAGCGCTGAATCGCTGCCGATATCGAGGGCTTCCAAAACTTTGTGAAGCGGGTAATGCTGGTTTTTATACCCTTCCATCACCCGCGTCTTGACTGTTTGCAGCAGTTCCTTGAATTGAATCCCATGAGGGACGCCGCATCTCAGAGCCACTAACCGGTTGTAATGCTGGCGGCTCTTTTGTAAGGTGGGGGTGATGATGACGATATCGCGCTCTTCGGTATATTTATGAAGGGTCAGATAAAATCCGGTCAACATCAAAATAAAGAGCAACATATCGCTGCCGTTGCTCATGAAGAGCAACTGCCCTGCCACGGTTTGATCCAAGTGGAATTCCAGAACCTCCCGCTTGTAGCCGGAAGGGAATCCCTGATCGCCGGGAATATCCAATTGGGGCAATGAACCGGAAAGCTCAGCCAGCCAATATTGCCGCGCCTGTTCAAACATCTCGGTTGTGATGACAATGTGCTTATCCATCGTATCCTTCTCTCTGTCACATGTTGAAGTCCAGGTCGTCATCCGGCTCTTCGGAGGATGACGCGGCGCCTGGATTTACCGCTTCTACCAGATTGCGGAACTTATCGCACTGATTGTAAAATTCTTTGGCCGAGTCGATAATCTTACCGGCGGCATCGAGATCGATCGCCTTTTTGGCGTAATTGCCGCAATGACTACACTGACTGCAATCGTTCTTGCAGAAGTTCTCGTTATCCCAATAAGGTTTGAGAAAGCCATCCAATTTCTTGTTGTCCAGATGGACCTTGAAGCTATAACGGTCGTTGAACATATCCAACAAATCCATGAGATTACCGTCGAAATCTTCTTTGAAATAATATTCCAGAGTCCGCAAATGCCCGCCAGTGGCCACATGCTGGCGGCCTTGCAATTTAAAATAGTCGATGCCGATGGCGGAATAATAATGCAGGTCTTCAGGTCTGATCCAGCCGAGCTTCAATAACTCCGATGGTGTGTCGTAACGTTGCAACATGCATTTGTGTTCGAAGAAATCGATGCCCACTTCGTTGAACCGCTCCACAGAATCGCCGCCGGTTTCGTTGTAATGGAACTGGCGGTAATTGCAATTGCGGTGGCACATGGTGTTCACGATTAGCTCGATTTTCTCGCCAAACGCTTCCCGGATTCGCTTGAGGGTGGCGAAATCCCGGTGCACCGATTCATCCACCACAATTTTGTCGATGCCCTTTTTTCTATATGTCCTGGCCTTGTTGGCATTGGTGATGTGACAGATAGTGGATGCTTTGATTCTCATGTTGTAACCACTCAGTTGCACCAGGTCAAACAGGGAGGGCAGGGCGATAATGATGGAGTAGATACCGATGTTGTCCAGATCCCTGAGGAATTCCTTGATACGGGCCACACCCTCTTCGGTGAATTCGGCGTTGCCGAGATACGGAGCGTTCAAGGTGTAGCTGAATTCGATATCATGTTTTTTTGAATACTCGGCGTATCGCTGCAAATCCAGTAAATCGGTTTTTGGCAATTGGGTGAACACCCGGCCGGACCCAAAATTGGGTCCCAATGTGATATTTCCATAGGTCTCGATTACACGGGACCCCGGGTATTTATCATGAAGGCGTTCATACTCGTCGATGGTCTCTTTTTTAAAATCCGCAGGGACATTGAATCGTTTCATCGTTAGCTCCTTTTTAAATGTATTTGAAATCCATGTGTTCATCCAACTCGTCCAGGTCCTGGCGGATGGAGTCGCTGAGGAGTCTCTCCTCGTGTTCATCCAGCAAGCGGATGCCGGCGATGGGAAGATCGGGATCTGCTGCGATCTGGGCGGCGATCTTCACGTAATAATCGAGAAACCGCTCCATTGTTTCCCGTTTGAATAGGCGTGTGCAATATTCCAGTTTCAGTGTGACGCGTCCGTGCGCTAGATAGGAATCCAATAAAATATCCACTTTCGAAATCCGGTTTTCATAATTGTAAGCCGCGGCCCTGGGGAATTGTCCGTCCGCGCCGCCGCTATCCTTCACATCCTGGCACACGAACATCACATCGAATATCGGGTTGCGGCTCCGATCCCGCTTCGGAAGCGCCAGCTCCACCACATGGTCGAATTGTACATCCTGGTTTTCGAAAGCATCGAGGGTGCGGTGTTTGACCCGGCTCAGCAATTGCCTGAAAGTCTCCCCGGGATTCATGGTGTTCCGCAACGCAACGGTATTGACGAACATCCCGATGATCTGTTCGAGATCAGGATGCCGCCGACCGGCAGTCGGAGTACCCACGATGATGTCTGGCTGCCCGCTCCATTTAGACAACAAAATGTAATAGAGGGAGAGAAGCGCCATGTAGAGAGTGGCCTCCTCGGCGATGGCCAATTGCTCCAACTCCCGGCTGAGCCCCTGATCGAAGCGGCGGGTGAGAGTCGCTCCTTCGAAGCTCTGGATGTCGGGACGGGGGAAATCCAGAGGCAAGGTCAACGCAGGCGGCAGATTCGCGAGCTCGCGCTTCCAGAAGTTCTCTTGCTTCTGGATGATCCCTTGCTTCGCGGCCATGCCGTATTCCTGCCATAGAGCGAAGTCCTTGTAGTGAAGCTTTAGCGGAGCAGGCTCCTCGCCATTGTAAAAATCCAGGAAATCTTTTACCAATATCCCCATGGATACGCCGTCGGCTATGATATGATGGACATCCGCCACCAGGAGCCGGCGTTTCGATTGCGGTTGCTCCAGAAGCCCCACGCGAACGAGAGGTGGTATCGTCAGATCGAAGGGAGCGATAAAATCTTCGACTGTCGAGGAGGAGTCGATACGATGAAGGCGGAACTCACAATCGCGATGGACCCGTTGCACAGGACGGCCGTCGATCTCGGTGAACGAAGTTCGCAGGCTCTCATGACGGCGAACCAAACTCGCCAGCGCCTGTTCCAGGCGTTGCGGTTGAGGCTCGTCCAATAGTTCGAGTACTCGCGGCAAGTTGTATCCTGTGCTCCGGCGGTTGACCCGTTGCCATACATAAATCCTTTTTTGAGCGGCGGTGGCCGGAAAATAATCACGTTCTTCCGCCGGCTCGATGGAGAAATATTTTTCTTCTGTTGCCTGCCGCACCAACCGCGCCTGGCTACGGATGGTGAGATGCTGGAATATATCCCCCAGCGAGAGGCGTATGTCAAGCTCTTTGTGAATTTTCAAAATCAGCGACATCATCTTCAGGGAATTGCCGCCTACTTCCATAAAATGATCAGTGACTCCCACTTCGCCGATAGAGAGTACCTGGCACCATATCCGCGCCAGCGCCCGTTCCATTTCATTCGCCGCAGGTTCCATTTGCCTCGGCGCTTCGGCGAGTTTTTGCTTGAGTATAGCGTAATCGATTTTTCCTCGGATATTGCGGGGGATGGCGTCGATCACCAGAAAACGCGACGGAACCATATAATCCGGCAGCGCGGAAGTAAGCGATGATTGGATGCTGTGGATAATATCTTGAGCTAACGCTTCTGGGCTTTTGGCCAATGTAATGAAGGCCGCCAGTGTCGCATTGTCCGCCGACAACTCCTGCCGCAGCGCCACTGCCTCGGCCACCGCCGGGTGTTTGGCGATGGCGCTCTCGATCTCTTCCAATTCGATGCGGTAGCCGCGGATTTTTACCTGCCGGTCCACGCGCCCCAATATATCCAGATTTCCATCCGCCAGCCAGCGTCCCAGATCGCCAGTTTTGTAGACAATGTCGTTTGGGTCATCATGGAAGGGATTCTGGATAAAGTGCTTGCGGTTGAGCTCCGGGTCGTTGTAATAGCCCAGGCTGCGGAACGGCGTCCGGATATGAATTTCGCCCGGCACCAGTGTTTGGCAGATGTTTTGCCCCTCATCCAGAATAATCACCTTCGCGCCCGGCAAGGGCTTTCCGATGGGGATACTTTCCCTCTTCACATCTTCCGGACGGATCAAATAAAAGACCTTACTCTGAGTGGTTTCAGTTGGGCCGTAACAGTTGGCCAATCGCACCCGGTCCCCGAAGATGTCAAACCAGGAGGTTAAATCTGAGGGATTGATACGTTCCCCCGCCAACATGATGAATCTCATGTGTTTGAAATTCTCAGGAGTGAGGGAATTGTAACATAGCAGGCGAAACAGGCTGGCGACACAATGAATCACAGAAATTTTAAAGCGGTCCAGCCAATTCAGCAATTTTTCCGAATCCTGGATAACGGCCGAATCCCCGGGTATGCATACTACGCCTCCTGCCAAAAGCGGCGCAAACACATCCCGCAAGAACGGGTCGAAGCCAGGGATCGTGAACTGCGCCACCCGGAAATCAGAGGTGAAGCCAAATGTCGCCATTTCCCAATCCAGGAAGTGCAGAATGCCAATGTTTTTACCAACAATGGCTTTGGGCTTGCCGGTGGTACCTGAGGTGAAGTGGATATACAGACCGTCTTCGGGTCCCGAGAGGGTTTCGTACGAGCCGGGATCGAACGTGGCTTCGAGGGAAAAATCAATCTCTTCAAAGATGATCCAATCGGAGATGTTCCGGGATATCCTGCCACGGTTCCGCCGGTCCGCAAAAATGGTTTTAAGGTTTGTGGAATCTATCATCGCTTCGATCCGTTCATCCGGGTATCCGGAATAGAGCGGAACCATGACGCATCCGGCCTTGATGATTCCGATCGCGGCGACAATGATGTCCGTATGGTTGTCCATGAAGATCCCGATAAAGGTCCCATGAGCGATGTTTCGCTCCAGAAGCAGCTTTGCGGTCACCGACGAACGGCGGTCCAACTCGCTGTACGACACCGAGTTCGTTTCGTGCTCGATGGCGGTACGATCACAATGCCCGGCAAAACTTTCTTTCAGTCTGTCCTGAAATACATTTTTTCTCATTGATCTATTCCCTTAAATGTGTAGGCGTCACTCCACATAATGGCCGTCCAGGGGCCAGCGAAGATATTCGGTGCGGGGGATGCGACTGACATCCCGGTAAATGAGAGTTGAAATATTGCGTGTTCCTTCCTTTCTCATCCGTTCATGAATCAACGCTTTGTAGAATTGAAGGACATTGGACGGCACCTGGACATTGCCCGGTTGGTATATTCTGACGGCGCCGTCGCAATCTCTAACACATACGATCGATCCCTTCACCTGAAAATTCGGGGAAAACGGTATATCCAGGTATTGATGTTTGATGGCGTAGACGAATCCCCGCGCCGCGTCTCCGCCGCCGCAATCCAGAACACTGTCGATGATGGACTTGCTACTGGCTTCGATCAACCGCTTTTCCAATGTCACCGGCGTATTGGCAATAAAATCATCTTTATACAATTGTTGCGCCAACATGAATCCACGTCGGGTCAAATGAACGGCTCCTACATTATCTTCCACCGTCGGAATATTGAAAGCCTCGGCTTCGGTCTTGATCATGATGCGGGACGCCTTGCCCAAACGTGCGGTAACCGCCGATTCAACGATGATTTCCGCGGCTTTTTCCCTGCATTCGGGAAATCCCGCCATAAAACTGTTCAACACAGTGGAAATATGGACGTCGCGATATCCATAACGGTCCAGGTAATAGCGGGCCACAGAGCGCAAACTCAATAACGCCGCAATGTCCTGGGCGCGATTCCCTTGCTCCGCGTATCCGAGGGACAGGCTTTTCACCCCCTGCCTGGCCGCCAGCAGAGATTCCAGCACATTTACCGCAATGGCGATTTCCGGCGGAATCAAAGTCGCTGTCAATGTACCGAAAAATTCCCGGTTCACGATGCAACCGTTTTCCGCTAATAGCCCTACCAACCGGTCCACTATTTGCCAGTAATGAATGGAATTGGCCAGTGGTATAGACTTGAAATAGGGGAACAAATACGTTCCGGCTCCCCCTTCGAATCCCGTCACACCAGCGGCAAGAGATTGATACGCCAACAAGACTGCGACCCTGGGCTTCGAGCCATGACGCACTTGAACCGGCACCCGGCGGACTTTATCCACGATCCCTTTGGTTTTTGCAACCCCATGGTTGATCAACGGGTAGCCGTTGATCACCGCCTTCTCCTGAATCAGCTTCTGGTTCTCGAAAAAATTTCCGTTCCTGGTATGGCTGTCAATTTGAAATGAGAGAACATCGGCTCCCGCGGTTTCCAGCCGGTCAAACAGATAATCTTGCTCGGCCAACAACCCGACGCCGCATCTTGGGTGGACCAACGGAATATCCGCCGCTTCGGCAGCCAGGATCGCTTTGCTCAAGGGGTTGGCTCTCTGAAGCAGACGATTCATGATGTCTTCGAACCGGGGCACTTCCCTGGCGGTTTCCCATAACAGTTTGAATTCATGCTGCATGTGATAGACTGTCGCGGCGTCGCGGACACGATCCGACACATCGCTCAATTCCCGGTAGTGGGAATCTATAAATTCTTCATCGATAATCTCTTCCAATGCCTGTTTCCGGGCTTCGAAGGGCGCGCTGGCAACAGAGATCGAGGCTGAATACCGGTTCACGATCTCCACTACCCTGTCCAGGCTCACTGGTTTTGGAATGACTTCGGTGAGCCCCACCTTCCGTTCCAGAAATTCCTTAATGTAGACGGGATCTTTGTATGGATGAAGATTCCCCCCCAAAATAAAGGGAAACGACGGCCGCTTCTTGCGAAATTGCTCGAAACGGTACATCACCTCTTCGTTGGCGAAATTCTCATAGCCATGACCATTGACGGAACTAACCAAAATCAGGTCCGCGAAATCTCCGCAACGGAAGAAGACATCGATGGGCGTGGTGATACCCAGACTCATGACATAATACCCTTCTTCCGTCAACCGCCGGTGGATGATGTCGATTCCCACCTGATGGCAGTCGTCCACCAGTCCCCCTATAACGATGATTGTCTGCTCTTTTTTGTGTCTCATGGTTCAATTGTAGTAACTATCCAGATCTTCGTTGAAGTCATCTAGATATTGACTTTGCTCCGACTTTGAAACTTGCGTCAATTGGGACAATGTTTTTTCCGGATTTAATACCGCCTGCCGTGCCAATTCCCTATAGTATGCGGCTATCGTTTCCATCGTGCTCCGGGAAAAGAGCGACGTGGCGTATTCCAGCAAGAAAAAAAGACCGCCGTCTCCTTCGATACATTCCAATTTGATGTCGTACTTCGATGTTGTATATTCCACTTTCAACGGCCGTAATCCAAAGTCGATATCCCCGGCATCCCTCCCTTCTTTGAGAGCTTGCACAGGAATATTCTGCATCACGAACATCACATCGAACAGCGGATGCCGCGATAAATCCCTCTGGGTTTCCAAACGATCCGCCAAATCTTCGAAATAATAATCCTGGTTTTCAAAACACTGAACGGTATGCGCAGCGACCTCGCGCAAGAATTGCCGGAAAGTCTTCCGGGACTCGGGGAACGCCCTTAGCGCCAGAGTATTGACGAACATTCCGATAATCCGTTCCAGATCGGCGTGACGCCTTCCGGCCACCGGCGTCCCCACCACAATATCCTCCTGACCACTCAACCGGAACATCAAGCAATAAAAAACAGTCAGAAGCGTCATAAAAAGAGTGGTTCCTTCCTCCTGGGCCAAAAGACGAAGAGCGGCCATATCCGCTTCATCCAATTGAAAATAAAGTACCTGTCCCCTGTAATCGGGCAGCGCGGGTCGCGGAAAATCCGTTGCCAATTCCAGGCGGGGTACTCCCGACGAGAATGTCTCGAGCCAGAACGATTCTTGCTCGCGGATGATTCTCTCCCCCTCGGGACCCTGTTGCCAGACGGAAAAATCTTTGTATTGCAAACGCAACGGCGGGAGTGGCTTTTCATTGAACAACGCCAGAAAATCTTCCACTAGCAACCGTTGGGACACGCCGTCTGAAATGATATGATGCATGTCGATCATCCATGCGAAGGGTGTATGATCTAATTGCACCACTCCCACCCTCAGGAGCGGGGGCTCATCCAGACTGAAGGGGCGTACAAACTCCCCGATGATCTGTTGCAATCCTTCATCCGAAATGGTATCGAAAAATTCTATCTTTAGCTTCACGTCTTCCAGAACCCGTTGCACCAATTGCCCATATGCCATCTGGAAGGATGTTCTCAAGATCTCATGACGTCGAAGCAAACGATTGAATGTGGCCGCGATTCTTGCCCCGTCGAATTTCCCTTCGATTCGGTAACTGATGGGAATATTGAAGGCGATACTCCCGGGCGACATCTTCTGCCGGATAATCATGCTGGCCTGGAACGATGAAACCGGATAATAGTCCTGTTTTTCCGTCACCGGAATGGAGGCGAATCGTTGACGGCGAGCTGTCATGATGTATTCTGACAAACTCCGGATGTAAGGGAAGCGGAAAATCTCGGCCAGAGGGATCTTCACGAAACATTCCTTGTGGATCCGGGAAACCAGCAATGTAGCGGTCAATGAATGGCCGCCCAGATCGAAGAAGCTCTCTTCGAATCCGATTGTCTCTTCCGGTAGAGCCAATAGCGCCGCCCAGATTTCCCGCAACTTGCGTTCCACATTGTTGGCGGGCAATTGGTCGTTTTTCCCTCCAGGTAAAAACTCCCTGGTCATCAACGCTTTTGTGTCAACTTTACCATTGGCGGTGAGAGGGATCTTTGCCAACGGCACAAAAAAAGCGGGAATCATGTAATCGGGCAATAGACGACTGAGTGTCGTCTTCAATCCGTCGATATCGAGATCTTCTTCCTTTACAAGAAATGCAACGAGACAACGATCGTTGTTGTCCCCGTTTTTTGCCAACACAACCGCCTCCGAGATTCCAGCGATTCGTACCAGCGCGTGACGTACCTCGCCCAATTCGATCCGGTGACCACGAATTTTGACCTGATGGTCGATGCGCCCCAGATATTCCATATCGCCGCCATCCAGCACCCGGGCCAGGTCCCCCGAGCAATACATCGGTTGTCCTGGCCGGAAGGGATTTTCGATGAAACGTTCGGCGGTCAATTCCGGCCGGTTCAGATATCCTCTGGCGACGCCGTCTCCCGCCACGCACAATTCCCCTGCCACGCCGGTGGGTGCCAATCGCCTGTGCCGGTCCAACACATAGGTGGAAAGAGTGGGTATTGGTGTCCCGATATTACTGATATTACCGCTGATCTCTTCATCCCCGATCTCCTTGAAGGTGACATGCACAGTGGTTTCGGTGATGCCGAACATATTAACCAATCTTGCTTCGGGATACCGGTCGCGCCAGACTGCCAATCTCCCGGGATTTAGAGCTTCGCCTCCGAAGATCACATAGCGAAGACATAAGTTCGCACCTGGATTTGCCGCTTCCAGGGCAATGAGATTGTAAAAAGCCGAGGGGGTTTGATTTAAAACCGTAACCCTTTGTTCTTCCAGAAGATCGAGGAAAGCTTCGGTATTTTTGGCAATGTCGCGGGGCACGATCACCAATCGCCCGCCGTATAAAAGCGCTCCATACATTTCCCAGACGGAAAAATCAAAATTGTAGGAATGAAACAAGGTCCAGATATCCTTCTCATCGAAGTCGAACTGAAATTCGCTGTTGAACAACAGCCGCACTACATTTCGATGCCCGATGATCACCCCCTTCGGTTTTCCGGTGGTGCCGGACGTGTAGATGATGTAGGCGGGGTCGGCGGAGTTGGCTGCCAATTGAGGATTGCGGTCATCCTCCCCATCCAGAATCTCATTCCCGTCTTCGATCAGCAATTCGCATTGTGAGTCTGCGATTAGATAGGAAATCCTCTCTTCGGGGTAGTCGGGGTCCACTGGTAAGTACGCTGCGCCTGCCTTGACTGTCCCTAATATGGCGATTAGCATCTCTGGGGCGCGATTCAGTTTTAATCCTACGATAGCGCCAGGGCCAACGCCTGCTTGCTTCAGATTTCGGGCGACCGCGTTTGCCCTGCG
>JAHELQ010000097.1 GCA_024644125.1 Candidatus Aminicenantota bacterium
GGCTCCCAGGCCGAACAATGGGAGAAGCGAGAAAATGATGACAAAACTGACAAACTTTTTTAGACAATTATTTTTTATATATTTCAAAAGTGCCTCCTTTGCGAATCAGGCAGGCAATACCGTTTCCAGCATTACCCTAACGGTCAAAGAGGCATAGCCGGATATGCGGCCGTAGCGACTAAGACTCGGAGGAAAAATGATCATACCATAAAAAATTAATTGAGTAAATAAATATCTGAAAGAAAATGTAAGGAGTTTATACAGAACGGGCCAGAGTGAGGGTGGTGACTTCCGCACCCTGCCGGATCAGTAGTTCGGCGCAGCGGGTGATGGTGGTGCCGGTGGTGAACACATCGTCGATGAGGAGGATGCGCTTCGCCGAAACCTGCCGGGGCCGCTTCAATTCGAATGCGCCGTCCAGATTACGGAGCCTTTGCTTCAGCGGTAACCGGGATTGGGGTTCGGTTTTTCTTCTTTTAACCAGATTCTTTTTCAATAGCGGTATTCCAGATTTTTTCGCGACAATTTTTGCCATCTCCAACAAATGATCGAACTCCCGATGCCGCGCCGGATCCTGCGGCACAGTCATGATAAAATCGAATCGCTCGTCGAGCTGCGTCTCAAAAAGCTCCAGGAGATAGCCCCCCAGACGCCGGCGCAATGGATGCAATTCCGCATATTTGTATAGCAGTATAAATTCCCTCAACGCGCCTTTATAAAGGCCAAAGGAAACATTCCTGACAAATACCGGAGGCCGCAGCATGCAATCGCCGCAAAGCCGAGCGCTGTCATTCAACATTTTACCGCAGCGGAGACATACCGGACCGGATACCGGCAGGACCTCTCCCACGCAATTGCGGCACACAATGATCTCGTCATGGAAAACCAACGAATTCCCGCATCTCCTGCAACGGGGATCGAAAAAAACGAGACGCAGGCTGTGAGCGGCCTCTGCCAGCAAAAACCTCGGAGAATGTTTTTTCATTGAATCACGAACCGGAACGATGATTCAAGATCTGAATATCGAGTTTTTGGCGCAACCGCCGTCTCAGATGGTTATCTTCCGCGGACATACCGTACAAATCGGCGATCCGCCGGTATAGCGACCGGGCCTCGTTGAATTTTGTCTTCTCCAGCAACTCCGCTTTCAGCCACAGGGCGGGAATATAATTACGATTGAATTCAAGGCATTTCCCGATCTCTTCCAACGCCCGCCATTCCATTTGATTCCGGGCCAGGAATCGCGCATATTCGGTGTGGAAAAACTGATAATAAAAATAGGTGGTACGGTAGGAGAGGCGGCTCTTCAAGTCCAACAAAAATCGGAACGCTTCCTCCGCTTTCTGGATTTCACCCTCCTCTTCGAGCACCAGGGCGCCTAAATGGATATAATATTTGTATGGGCGTGAATAATTCTGCATCGATAGATTGTGCTTTTGCTTGTAATTCATCAACCAATACAATTCATTTTTACACTCATGAGCCCTGTCCAGGGCCAGCAGTATCAATCCCTTTAACCAATGAAACCCGGGGGATGGACTGGAAATTTCGCTCTCGTCATACAACGCGATCGCCTGTTCGATATCAGTCAGAGCTTTGAGAAAATGGCGCTCATTGTAAGAGACAAAAGCTTTGGTTGCCAGTATTTCCGCCTTCAAATCAGCGGTATCACGGAATCTCCGGTATTGATCGATCAAATCTTCCGCTTCCCGGAATTTAGCTTTCAATATCGATATGTTGACCAGAGTCCGGTAACACCAGAACACCATCTTGTCTTCCATCGTATAGGCCATTTTTTTGCATGCTTCCGCCGAAACTAAATCGCCGGAATAAAAATATCCGTCTCCCAGGGAATCGAATGAATTGGGCGAATTGTCCACACTGCGGTACATTTCAAAGTATTCAATCGCCTTCTGGTGGCGCCCGGTGTGGGAATAACAATATCCCAATCGGTTCATGGCACGGGAAAAAGAGGGATCGAATTGCAGGGCCTTCTCGAAATAGGGAATGGCGGCCTCCGCGTTCCCCTGGTTAAAAAGAGCCTCCCCCATTCCAAAATAAGCCCGTTTGGAATAGGGAAATTCTGCGATGATTTGATTGAGATAATTCAACTCCGACTGGCATTCGAAGCGTTGGTGGGTGTCCATAGCCTGTACTTTCAATTGGAAAGGTCTCGTAAGATCGGCCAGATGTTCAACACAAACATTCAAGTTTTCCCTGGCATTCTCCTCCAATCCGACATAGAGATATAGGTCCGCCAACAACACCTTCGCCGCCAACATATCTCCGCTCTGCTGGAAACACTGCGCCGCCCGGGACGCTTGCAGTTTGTTCCAATACACCAAACCATCGAAATAATTGACGTAATGTTGCCAGGAGTTGCCAAAAATTCTTGACATTTTAATGAATTCGCCGCTGGAAGGGTTCTTTGTTTCCATTTTTTGATACACCTGTTTGCTCAGGGTATCTATCTGGTGGGACAGAATGGAATCTAAATTTCCCAAACCCGGAACTGTGATGGAGTACCTCGTGGAAGGATCGTCCAGACGCTGGAGCGAAGCGTCGATATTGATGATATCTTTGATCCGGGAGAGAGTGCCCCGCAATTCATATTTTAAATTGAATTTTTTGCTGAATTCACGAATCCGATCGTTTAATTCCGACGGCGCGCCCGGCCCCTGTCCCGCCTCCAGATCGTTTTCGGTCACAACTTTAAATTCATGAAATTGATTCAGAGATTGGGCTGCGAGGTAGGCAAAATACATCGACAGATTCTCGACATCCGATTGATTTTCGAAGGGATGCAAGTAGATGTAAAAAGTATCGCGCCGTCTGACGGCAGACGTGAAACCCGGTTGAAACAACGGAGACACCAAAAAATACAATATCGGCAAAATGCAAAGGGCAAGGCCAATATACAACATTGGCAGCCGAAATCCGCCCAAAGGCCTCCGAGGCCGGGTCGTGGTTTTCAAACGTTTGATCTGGCTGACGATATCGCTGAGGTTTTCCTCGCCACTCGCCTCTTTCAACGTCTTCAAAATATTCTGTTGCCGGATGAATTCGTTCAATTCGCCGCTCTCCAGCGCAACGGCGCCCCCAGATCCAAAGTAGCGGTACTGGAAATCTTGCAGGGCGTTTTTCAATTGGGAAAAATCGACGAACCGTTCATCCGGTTTTTTGGCAAGGGTTTTGAGTACAATGGACTCCAGTTCCACGGGCAACGGGCGGGAAAATTCTACAGGTTGATTCAGAATATTGTACAGGATACCGATCTGTTCCGGATCGCGAAAAGGATCTCTCCCTTCCAACAGTTCAAAAAGTACGGCGCCGAAGGAAAAAATATCGGATCTCAAATCCAATGTCTCACCCCGCGCCTGCTCCGGCGACATATATGAGATGGTGCCGATCACAAAACCCTGGGCGGTGATGTTGGTGTCGTCGATTCCATTCTCTTGCAGCTCGACTCCCCCTTTGACCTTTGCCAGTCCGAAGTCGAGGATTTTCACGTTCCCGAACCGGTCGATCATGATATTGGCGGGCTTGAGGTCCCGGTGAATGATGTTTTTACCTTTGGCTTCCACCATTCCGCTGCAAACCTGTATGGCGATATCCAGTATTTTTTCGATCCCCAACTTTTTGACTTCGATGATACGGTCAAGTGTGACGCCATCGACATATTGCATCACGATATAATCGTTGTTCTCTTCTTCGTATATCTCATAAATCGTACAAATGTTGGGATGTTCCAATTGGGACGCGGTTTGAGCTTCCCGCAAGAAACGCACTTTTGAGGATTTTCCGTAAACATTGCGCGAAGGGATTTTTTTTATGGCGACCTTTCGCTTGAGTTTGAGGTCTTCGGCCAGGAAAATTTCCCCCATCCCGCCTTTGCCCAGTTTCTTCATCACTTTGAAGCGGTGATCGATCAAGAATTCGATCTTTTCATCCGGACTGAACTTCTTGATGATTTTGGTCTGAGCCATATGGTATTTTATAAAAATTCAAAAAGTAATGCAAATAAATTTTTACAAGAATATCCTATTTTTTCGAAAAATATTTCGCGAGCCGGTCTCTTACCAGATTTTGTTCCCCGGAATCCCCCATGAGAACAGCGACTTTTTCATAAACCACGCGATATTCCTCAATCTTCAAATCTTCCATCAAACCGGCTTTCAACCTGAGGGCAGGGAGGTAACTTTCGGAAAATTCGAGGCATGTCCCGATCCAGGCCAGAGCGTCATGTTTTCTTCCGCAACGGACCAAAAACGAAGCGTATTCAGTGCAAAAAAACTGGTAATTAAAATAAGTGGTCCTGAAAGATAACTGGGTTTTTAGCGAGAGCAAATGAGCGAATCCCCGGTTCGCACCGGATAAATCCCCCTTTTTTTCTTTAACCAGGGCGCCGAGATGAATCGAGAACTTGTAAGGATGAGAGTAATTTTGCGGGGACAATTTCAGATTGTCCACATGTCCCTGCAACCAGTCAAGATCGCGCTCCGCCTCGCTGACACGGCCCATCGCCAGAAAAACCAATCCCCGCAGCCAATGGCTTTCAAAATAATGGTTGGTGGGAGATTCATCCTGAGGGGAGGCTAAAATCGTGTTCACATCGCGCAACGCATCATCATATTCTTTTTCCAGATAATGAATGAACGCCTGTCGGTTATGGAAAATCAAACCGGCACGCGATTCAGTGTTAAGGGACGCCAGTTCCCGCAAAACCGCCAACGCTTGTCGATATTGAGCCCTCAGGGTATAAATGTTCGCCAGGGTACGGTAAGACCAGGTAGGGTTTCCTTCTTCCATCGCAATCGCCGCCTTCTTGCACGCCTCGGACGAGACCAGGTCGCCGGCGTAAAAATACCCATCCCCCAACGAGTCGAAGGAGTTGGCGGATCGATCAAGATCCCGGTACTTTTCAAACATTTCGATAGCCCGTCGATGGTCGCCGATATGAGAGTAACAATACCCCAGATGATTGATTGCCAGCGAGTACTCATTGCTCAATTCGATGGCCTGCACGTAGTAAGGAACCGCCTTTGCCGCATCTCCCCGGTGAAAATAGGCCTCTCCCAATTCGAAAAACACCTCTTTTTGAAACTGAAATTGGTCTTTCAGTCTATCGAGACTCTCTAGCTCTTTTTTATAATCATAATCGAGCCGGGCCGCCATGGCATCGAACTTCAGTTGCATCCAGGGAGTCAGATTCATGTGAAAGGGACGTAATAACTCCATACACCGCTCTGCCTGTTTCCTCTTTCCACCAAAAAGATAAAGATCCGCCAGATAGAGCCGGGCCGCGGGTATATCCCCAACTCTGTCGAGATATTCTTCCGCGGAACTGACCATCAGTTTATCCAGATATTCCTTACCTTTATATAAATCTGCGAATACATCCCAACTCCGACCGAAAATCCCGGAAACCTTTTTGAATTCACCGACATTCAGATCCTTGCCGGACATAAAGCCAAACACCTTCTTACTCACGGTGTCCACCTGGTGGTCCAACAAAGAATTCCGGTTCTCGAGGCCGGGAACAGTTATCGAGTGATGTTCGCTATCTTTCGAGACATTGCTCAATAGAGCTTCAATATTGATCGTGTCTTTTATTGTGAATATACTTCCCGACAGACGGTATTTAATTGGAAATTTTTCCCTGAGCTGTGCACCCGGGGAAAACCGGTCGGCATCGATGGCTTTGAATTGGGGGTACTGATTCAGAGATTCATAGAGTAAAAACTTCACCATCTCCGGCAAATCCTCATCTTTAGTCTCATTTCTGAAGGTTTCAATCAATAAGTAGGCTTGAGGTTCCATTCCTGGAGATTTCCCACCTCCTGAGCCGAAATAGAAAAAGAAAAAACCAGAAGCCACCAGGCAAAGAAACATCAATATGCCGGGCCAGGACCTCAAGTAGCGAATAGCCCTGGACTGCCGCAATGCCGCAGAGTTATCGAATTTTTTGACCCGCTGGACCAATCCGCTCAAATGTTCGCCTCCAGACGAGTCGAGGTCCAAATTCCGGGAAACGAATCCTCTTTCGGTTTCAACGTCGGTATAGCCTTTAAAACTGGACCTGAATTGCTCCAGATCGTGTTTTATCTTTTGGAAATTGGAATATCTCTTCTTCTTGTTTTTTGCAAGAGTCTTCAGCACAATTCGGACCAGTTCCCTGGGAATTTTCCGTGAGAACGACACCTTCTTGTTCAACACATTGTAAAGGATGCTGATCTGCTCGGTATCGTCAAATGGATCGACGCCTTCCAACATTTCATACATAATGGATCCGAAGGAGAAAATATCGCTGCGCAAATCTAGTTCTTCACCCCGGGCCTGTTCAGGCGACATATATGCCACAGTACCGATAACAAATCCTTTTTGAGTCAAGTGTGAATCGCCTTCTTTCGCACCGGCGCCTTCATTGGACTGCTTCATCTTCGCCAACCCGAAATCGAGGATTTTTACAATCCCGTTGCTGTCGATCATGATATTGCCGGGCTTGAGGTCCCTGTGGATCACTCCTCTGGAATGGGCGGCGATCATGCCTTCGCACAATTGGATACAAATATCGACAGCCTTGCCGATTCTCAACTTCTTATGTTTGAGCAAGCGCTCCAGCGAGACACCGTCGATGTATTGCATAACAATGTAATTGTTTTGCTCATCTTCGTAGATTTCATAGATGGTGCAAATATTTTGATGATCGATCTGGGATGCGGTTTGAGCCTCCCTGATAAACCTTTTTTTCAACGCTCCGGGGGAGACTACCGGAGAGGAAATTGTCTTCACCGCCACCTGCCGCCTGAGCTTGACGTCTTTGGCGAGATAAATTTCCCCCATGCCTCCTTTGCCCAATTTGCGGACAACTTCGAATCTTTCCCCGATAATATATTGTGGGTCGGGCGATTCAGAGTTCTCATCAGAAGGATTGTTTGGACTCATCCTTCATTTTATAAAATCACCGGCGGTAATTCAATACTAATTAAATAATTAAATAATTAAATCTATTATTCGATATATATCTATCACTCGCCAATATAAACCAGGAGGATATGCCTCGGAGTATAATCCCGTCACACACACGGCGGGCGAATATAATGAATATCGAAAGAATCCGCCTTGAGCCACAACCCAATCGCGAAAAACGATGATCAGTTGCCGGGAGACCCGGGGGTAATTCCCAATAAATCGAATATAAAAGAATATTGAAGAGCAACCTCCCGGAAACGATGGAACCGTCCGGACGCGCCGCTGTGTCCCGCTTCCATATTGGTGTGCAACAAAAGAATATTGTCCCCGGTTTTTTTGTCCCGAAGCTTCGCCACCCATTTGGCGGGTTCCCAGTACTGAACCTGCGAATCATGAAGTCCAGTGGTAACCAGCATCGCCGGATAGTCTTTCGGAACGACATTGTCATAGGGGGAATAAGAGAGCATAAAATCATAGTATTCTTTTTTGTTGGGATTGCCCCACTCGTCGTATTCTCCTGTGGTGAGAGGGATGCTGTCGTCGAGCATGGTGGTGACCACATCCACAAAGGGAACGGAAGCGAGGATGCCCTTGAACAAGTCCGGCCGCATATTAGCTATCACTCCCATCAGTAAACCGCCAGCGCTACCGCCCATGGCGAACATTTTATCCGGGCTGGTGAGCTTCCGCTTCACCAGAAAATCTCCGCAGGCGATAAAATCGGTGAACGTGTTCATTTTTTTGAGCAGTTTTCCCTCTTCATACCAATACCGGCCCATCTCCTGGCCGCCGCGGATATGCGCGATGGCAAAGATAAATCCCCGATCTAACAAACTCAACCGGACGGAACTGAAGAAAGGGTCGATGGAATATCCATACGATCCGTATCCATAGAGAAGAAGGGGATTGCCGCCTTCTGAGTCGATCCCTTTCTTGTAAACCAACGAAATGGGAATCTTCGAGCCGTCTTCGGCGACGGCGTACAACCTGCGGGCGTGGTAACGGGATGGATCAAAATCGCCGACCACCTCCTGCTGTTTCAAGAGTTTTTTCTCTTTTGTTTTCATATGGTAATCAAACGTCGAATTGGGGGTGGTGAGAGACGAGTAGTTAAAACGCAACCAGGTCGAAGCGAATTCAGGGTTGGTGGCGACGCTGGCTGTATAGGTTTCCTCTCCGAAATCTATTTTGTGTTCCCGCCATGTTTCCCATTCAATGATTCGCAGCTCGGTCAGGCCGTTATACCGTTGCTCCACCACCAGGAAATCTTCAAAAATCTCGATCCCCTCGATCAACGTGTCGTCACGGTGCCCGATGACCTCCTGCCAATGCTCCATGCCGGTCTTGTTGACAGATGTTTTCATCAACCGAAAGTTTTTCGCGTTCCAGTTGGTGTGAATATAAAAATCGTCCCCAAAATGGGCGACGTGGTACTCGTGGTTCCGCTGCCGCGGCTGGACTACGGTGAACTCACCGGTGGGATTGGAGGATTCGAGGAAGCGATATTCGGTGGTGAGAGTGCTCATGACGGCGATCATGATATATTTCCGTGATTTTGTTTTATAAACCCCGGTCCTGAACGTATCATCCGCTTCATGGTAAATTTCGACATCTTTGACGGAATCCTGCCCAAATTGGTGGCGGAATATTTTATGCGGCCTCAGAGTTTCATCCCGCATAGTGTAAAAAACCGTTTTATTGTCATCTGCCCATTCGCCGCTGCCGGTTGTATTGAGCACTTGATCGGCGTAGATTTCCCCGGTTTCCAGGTTTTTGAAAAAAAGAGTATACAGCCGCCGACCGACAATATCGACACCGAAAACCAACAGCTTGTTGTCGGGGCTGACGGAAAAATCCGCCACATGATAATAAGAATGACCTTTAGCCATCTCATTCACATCCAGCATCACCTCTTCGGCAGCATCCATCGTCCCCTTCTTCCGGCAATAGATGGGATACTCTTTGCTCTCTTCAAAGCTGGTATAATAGAAATAACCGTTCGTTTTATATGGGACCGAGTTATCGGTCTGTTTGATCCGGCCGACAATTTCCTCGAACAAGTCTTCCTGAAATTTTTCTGTGTGCGACAGCATTGATTTAGTATAATTGTTTTCAGCGTTTAAATAATCAATGGTTTTTGGATTCTCCCGGTCATTGAGCCAATAGTAGGGATCCACCCGGGTATGACCGTGAATGGTCAGTTTTTTTTCGATCTTTTCCGCAATCGGAGGCTTTATCATTTCACTCGATTCTCCTTTTTTATTTTTTTGGTCGGCCGGGGCGGCGCCAATCAACACAGGAGCTAAAGCCCCGAGTAAAACAGATATATATAATATTCTCTTAGTATTCATCCAACATTCCTGTCGCGTCTAGTTTACCAGGCAAATTCCAAAAAATCAAACTGAAATGAGGAAACCTTTTTTCAAACCTGGTGTTGCCACGTCATATATTTTTCGGGATTCAACAAAAGGGACACATATTGCGCCCTCGTGTACACCCAGGGTTCGGGATTATGTTTTTCACTCATCGCCCCTTTGAAATCCTTCAATGCGCTATATCCTTTGGATTCCATCCAATTCCCGAGGGACTGGAGCATTTTTCCAATATGCCCGGCGCCATTCTTGAACAACGTGCTCACCACCTGAACAGTGCACGCACCGGCCAGAAGCATCTTCACCACATCCTCACCTTCGAAAATACCGGTGTTGCAACTGATACAACACGAGATCCGGTCATGCAGCAATCCGGCGAACCGTAACGGAAGCCGATAATCCTCCGGATTGCTGAGATTCAAAAAGAACTGGTTTTTCTCCTCGGCGATATCGATATCCGGCTGGAAAAACCGGTTGAACAACACGACCGCGCCAACTCCAGCTTTGTCCAGACGGGAAATGAAATGAATGGGATTCGAATAAAACATGCTCAATTTCACCGATACTGGAATCGACACCACCTCTTTTACCGCGGTTAAAATATCGATCTGTCCTTGCTCGATGGAGGCTGCGTCTTTTTCCATATCCCCATGAATGGAATAAAAATTCAATTCCAATCCCTGAACGCCAGCCTCCTCCAATAATCCGGCATACTCCACCCAGGTCTCGGGATACACAGCGTTGAGACTGGCAATCACCGGAATCGACACACTGTCCGTCACCTTTTTCAACCACAACAAATGCTCTTTTGGTCCCGCGTGCTCAAAACCGGGAAACAACGACACCATCTCGGGGTTCCGCTCGGCGTACCGGTCGAGATCCTCCTCCAACCTTAGCCGCTCAAACTGAATCTCCTCTTCAAACAAGGATTTAACCACAATCGCCCCGGCGCCGGCGGCTTCGATTTTTTTGATTGCGTCCAGATTGCCGGTCAATTTGCTAGCGCCCGCTATAATCGGATTTTTCAGGGGAATACCCATATACTTCGTGCTTAGATCAAGCATCTTTCTCTCCTCCTTAGAGTTTATAAATACATCCCCATTATACAGAACTTTGCCTTAAAAATAAACTGTGAAACTCAAGAAGATTTTCCGAGAACCTTCAGCAATATATCGAACTCAAATTTGAAATTCGGCGTGAACAACTCCTTATCGAAGCCCTCGCGAATTTTTTTGATTTTCCAAAAGCGCCCGTCCTCGATTTCATCACTATTGAACACGATGGGCCGGTCGTATAGAGTGACGAACATAAACACCAGTTCAGATTCCACATCGGTCTCCCATTTGTAATGGCCCACCAATTGATATTTAAAACCCTCGAGCCCTAACTCTTCCTTCGATTCCCGAAGCAACGCGTCATCGACTTTTTCTCCGCTGGCCACATGACCGCCGACGGCGGTATCCCATTTCCCCGGCTGGATTTGTTTGCTCATAGGCCTTTTTTGCAAATAGATACGGTCTTTGGAATCGATCACATGGAGATGCACCACCGGATGAAGCAAACCCGGTCCCGAATGGCACAATGCCCGGGGAGCCCGGCCGGTGATTCGCCCCTTCTCGTCAACAATATCGAACCATTCATCGTCCTTGTATTGCTCCAACCATTTCTTTTTTTTGATCTTGCTCTTCGCCAATTCATAAATAAAATAGACAACGAAGATGATATAGAACAAACCGCCGCTCACAAACGCCCAGGCCTCTTTGGACATAAAAAACGCCGAGTAGACGATCAGCGCCGTGTGGAGCAAAAACAAAAAGAACATCACTTTCAACGTGCGGTTCAATTGGGCCACGGCAGCGTCGTTCAAATCGATATTCTTCATGTAACGCTTCGACATCATCAACATGATGTTCATGGGCGTGAAGGCGGAAATCCCCAACAACACACAGAAGATGAGCTCGATGACCGCGGGCTTCAATTTGAAGAAAATATCGTTGTCCAACGCCACTGACACGGCGCCCAAAATGACGATGAGCCCGATATCCAACAACAGGAATTTATCGATGATTTTTTCCCTGACATACGAAATCCCAAACTCCAGAACACCCACCGCCACAGCGACGATCAATCCGATCCGGGTGCCCCAGAGAGCGTCCGCCAGAATAAAGATTATCAACGGTAAAAAGCCCGGAGCCAGGCTTTTGAGCAAATCAAACTTATTCATCCAGTTCTCCTCCGGTTCCAACCCCTGTATTTACCCCAAAAAGTGGCGGCCCGGGCGCCCAATGCGATGCCCATCTGCCGGATTTTTTCCTTCGTATTGACGCCACTTTTCCAGATATACCACATATCCCCACATGCTTTGACAATGAAGCCGCCGATAGCCAATACGAAGCCGCCGATCAGCGCTCCAGAGCGAGTGTCGAACCGGTGAAAAGAGAGGCCCACCGAATATTTGATGCGGTACAATTGCCGGTTGGTGTAATTATGGGAATGAACAACCAACGAATGGGAAGCGTAGGCGATATTGTAACCGTTGTCCAGCACCCTCCTGGCCCAATCCTGGTCTTCGGCGATGGCGATATCGTCATCGAAGGGAAAGAGCAACCACACATCCTTACGAATAGCGCCGCTGACAGTCGAAAATTGCATAAAATCCAGAAGCATGTCCTCATCGCGCACCCGCTCTTCCGGCGGCATGGATCGATTGAGATCCCGCTTCATATAGAGGTAACAATCATCGAGCGGTACATGACGGCTATATGAACCGGCAATTCCAGGATCCTGGGCCAAAGGCAGCAGCAGTTCATCGAGCCAGCGCTCATCGACCGGAACGGCGTCGGCATTGAGAAACACGATCACATCACCTTGGGCCAGCGACGCTCCGAGGTTGCGGGTTTTACCGTGAGCGAACTCTTCCGCCGGTATACGATGCAGCCGTACACCGGCAAACTCCCTCACGATTTCCACAGTACGGTCTGTCGAGCCGGAATCGATGACAATGATTCCCACCTTCGCATTCGTTTTTTGCCCGGCCACCGCCTGCAAACAATAGCGGATATTACTCTCCTCGTTTTTGGCAGGTATCACAACCGTTACATCTTCCCGTTTCGTTTCATTCATCTCAATATCCATCCGCCCCAAGGGGACGATCCCATATCATAACATAATTGTACCGCCTCTGAAAAGGTGGTAAAATGCATAACCTGATGAAAAAACGGCGCGTCATTTTCCGTATCACCCGCTTCAACCGGCTCACCATCCCTTTGCTCCTGAATATCTGGGAAGAACACAATCTCGACCAGAGCTTCGATATCGTGACCTCGGACACACCCGTCCCCGTAAAAAAAGGCGATGCGCTCATCTATTCCTTCATGACGCCACACGCGCCGTTAGTGGCACAAGAGCTTCAGCAATTGGATCTCGATGGCGTACTGCTAGTCGGAGGAGGCCCTCACATCAACGGCGATGCGGATTTGCCCCTCGAGATGGGATTCGATGTTTTGTTGCGGGGGGCCGGCGAAGAAACCTTCCTTCAATTTGGAAGAGATCTTGCCGAAGGCATCATCGCCGGAAGTCCCGTCGTCTATACCTCAAACGGTAACGGAAGCTTCGATCGCTATCTCCCCTTCAGTAAATACTTGCGCACAGTTCCGCCTCTGGAGATGATGAGGGGTTGCCATTGGCGATGCCATTACTGCCAGACCCACGGCAACCTTCTGCAATTCCGCAGTTTCGATTCCATCGCCGCCTACCTGGAGACAATGCATCGTCACAACCGCCAACGGGTCAACTTTATCTCCCCCTCGGCCCTGGAATTCGGAGCCGCCCACGGCAGGCGACCATCGCTAGACCGCATCGAGCAAGTCCTCGCAGCCGCGGCTTCCTATCAATTCAAATTTCTGGAATACGGCATTTTCCCATCCGAAGTGAGGCCCGACAACGTGTCGGAGGAAGCGATGGCTCTACTCAAAAAATATGTAACCAACCGCATGATCACCATGGGAGCGCAAAGCGGGGTACCGCGGCGGTTACAAGCTATCAACCGCGGTCACCGGTTGGACCATATCGAGGAAGCCCTCGATATCGCAAACCGGCACGGTTTTTTCGTCAATCTCGATTTCATCTTCGGTTACCCGGGTGAAACCGCGGATGAGCGCGATGAAACCATCGCGTTCATCGCATCAGCGCATCGCCGCTTCCGGGTCCGCATCCAGTTGCACCACTTCTTCCCCGTCTCGGGAAGCTACTACGCCTTCCGCTTTCCCTCATACATGTCTCCGGCGGAAAAG
>JAHELQ010000562.1 GCA_024644125.1 Candidatus Aminicenantota bacterium
ACTTTTATAATCTTTGCTTTTTTCGTTGTGACATTTTTTACACAACGATTCATCCGGTATCCTCAGACCATTGGCGATCGCCGATGGCCGGTCTTTCATGACACTGGCTTTGCGGTAGGCGGATCCAGGACCATGGCAGGATTCGCAACCCACATGGGCATATTTTTCCGCCTCCGGATCCCTCCACAAAAATCCCCCGTTATTGAATCCCGTCGTATGGCACTCCAGACATTCGGGAGAACCTTGCCCACCTTCACCAGTCAATGATTCATAAGATTTCGCGTGGGGACCGTCGAGCCATTTCTCATATACATTGCCGTTGTTTTTGCCTTTATGGCAAAATTTACATTTCTGCGACCCCACGTAAGAAAAATCGGAAGCGAAAATAGTAAAGCATATCAATAAATAAAGTGGAAGTAACAGTAAAGATCTTCTCATGTGACCTCCTGCCAGTTTTTATAATCTATTTGAAAAAAAAAGTCAAATTATTTGTCTCGATCTCTCAGCAAAAAATAAAAAAACTGCGGGAATAAAAGTCCTCCGGTCTTTTTCTTTTTATACTCCACTTTCTTAAAACCCCATTGACCAGGTTAGTATAATCTGTCGCTTCGGCGCCGGCCTGAAAAAGCTGGCGTTGGCGAATTCCGAGTACAATGTGTTGGCGAGGTTGGCGACGATGAGTCCCAGGCGCACCGGGGTGGAGGATTTCCTGAACAAATTGACCCCGGCGCTGGCGGAGTGGACGGTGAAACCGGGGATGATGGGGCCGATGGGGTTTTTCCCCAGTACCACGTCTTTTTGATCTCCATGGATCCTGAGGGTGTACTCTACCCAAAACAAACCGGATGGTTGGTCGTAACGGGCGCTGAGATTGAACTTGGACGAAAATGTGTCGGTGTAGGGGATGTCCGGGTTCCCGATATCTTCAGCGGTGATTTTGGTGAAGTTGGCTTGAAGGGAAATACCGGAATGAAGCGACAATCGGCCTTGCATTTCGATTCCCTGGATTCTCAACTTGTCGATGTTGCGGTTTTGATATTCAGGCAAGCCATTGACTTCGGCGCCTGTGGGGCCGACGCGAATTCCGTCGAAAATTGTGTTCCAGAAGTAGGATGTTTCGAGGTAAAAATTGCGTATCCGGTATTTGAAGCCCAGGTCGATGTTGAAGCTGGTTTCGGCGTTCAAGTCGGGATTGCGGATCTGGTACGCGCCTCCCTCGGGGGTGAGTCCATTGTAGAAGCGCTCAATCAGGTTGGGAGAGCGAAATCCCCTTCCTGTGGAAACAAAAAAATTGAGGTTGTCTGTGATGCCCTGGATGAGATTGACGGCTCCCACTACTGTCCGATCGGTGCCGCCGGCGGGTGCGTATTCTTCGAGGCCCGCTGTTTTTTTGGTTTGGGCGGTGACGTTCTGATAGCGGAGACCGATAATCATGTTGGTGCGCCTGGCGATGGGGAAATCGTCCTGGATGAAGATTCCGAAGCTTTTGTAGCGGGCGTTGGGGAGTTCGGGGGAGTTGTCCATCGTCACCGTCGGAGGCCCGAAGCCGGTGATGGTAGTGGTGTTTTGGTCGGTGTTGAAGCTATTGTCGTTGAAAAAATCAGCGCCATAAGTGAGCACGTGTTCCAAAAACAAAACTTTTCTGAATTCCAAACGGAAACCGAAGGTGTTAATGTCGGTAAAATTGGCTGATTGCATAACTATTCCGGCTTCAGGCGCCCAGGGGAGGTTGAAGGGGATGGTGATGTCCATTTCGAGATCACGTTTGTTGCGGCGGTGATAGATGGCGGCATTCATGTGATCCGCAAACAAAAAGTCGAGATCGTTGTCTTCGTAGCGTAGAGTATATTTGTCCACTCTCTGACCGGGATAGAGAATGCGAATCAACGCCGAGCCCGGGTCGTAGATTTCTGGATCGACATAACCGAAGCCGGCGTCGTTGGCTTTGTAGTACTCATATTTGAAGGAAATATTGCTGTTACCCGATAGTATGTAATCCAACACCAGGTTGAGGCCGTTGTCCTGGACGCCGGTGTCGTTTACCAGGGTGTTTTTTTTCAGTTCAATGGCGCCGAATGTGCCCGCAGGCGCTTCATAGGCTTCAGCGTTGCGGTAATTACCGCCGATGCCGAAGCCCAATCTCCCGGTGTGGCCGGTGAAATGGGCGAACCCTTTGTGCTGGGAGTCGGCGGAGCTGTAGCGGTAGCCCAAATCTCCGTGTATTTCATTTCCCTCCGGCTCGAAGTCCGGCATTTTGGTGATGACATTGATCACACCGCCGATGGCGTCGGAACCATAGAGCACGGAGGCTGGGCCCCGCACCACTTCAATCCTGGACACATCGGAAATATCGACCAACGAGGGGATTTCGCCGAAGTCCTGCTGGCGGCGGGAATTGTTCATGCGAATGCCGTTTTCCATTAACAGAATACGTTGGCCCCGCAAGCCGCGAATCACCGGACGGCTCTGGTTGGCGCCGACGCCCACTGTGTCCAGGCCCGGTAGTTCCGCCATCAATTCGGTGATGTTGTTGGGGGCTTTGGTGCTGATGACACTCTCGGAGACGATACTCACCGGCTTTGGGATTTTAAAGGTCTCTTTTTTGACGCCGGTGGCGGTGACTGTCAATTCATATGTGAGTTCAGGCTGAGTTGTCTCTTTTTTTCCGGTTTTGGTCTTCTTTTGTTGTTGTTCGGCGCTCAAGAGGCTGAAACCGGTTATCATTGCGATACTAACGAATACGACCGCCAATCTTCCCGTTACAGATTTCATGTATACCTCCCTTTAATTTGTGAATAAAATTATATAACTAACCTTGTGATATGGTTTTTGAGGAGGTTTGGCAAGTTTTCATGACAAACCGGTGACATAGGGGGTGTGGGGACTGTCAGGCCTGGAAGCGGTATCCGCGGTTGCGGACGGTGATGAAGTGGCGGGGTGATTCCGGTGATTCTTCGAACAATTTTCGGAATTTCGCCACAAAATTGTCTATTGTCCGGGGGGTGGGATCGACATCCATGCCCCAGACCTCTTCGAGAATGTCTTCTCGCGTTAATGTCCGGCCAGCGTGGAGGGAGAAATAGGAGAGGAGTTTGGTCTCTTTTTCCGATAATACCACCTGTCCCTGGGAACTTACGCAGGTCCGGGTGGAGAGGTTGATCTTGTAATTGTCGATCATGAGAATTTGATCCGATGGGATGACCCGTTCGCCGGTACTGCGGATGATCATCCGCTTCACTCGGGCTATGAGCTCGTCCATATCGAACGGTTTGGTCAGGTAATCGTCGGCGCCGCTATTGAACGCGTCTAATTTTGCGGGAGTTCGTAGTTCCACTGTCAACATCAAGATTGGAGCGTTCATTCCCTGCCGGCGGATGTGTTTTATCAATTCCAGCCCGTTCATTCCCGGGAGGCGTAGATCGAGAATCAGGATATCGAAGGGCGCTTGGCCGGAGTTATCTAGAAATTCCTCGGCGGAATGGTATCCTGTGACTTCAAAGCCGGTTTTTTTCAAATTGAGGGTGATCAGACGGTTGATGAGCTCGTCGTCTTCGATGACCGCCGCCCGGTAGCTCATGATTGCCTCACTCCCGGCAACACCAAACGCAGGC
>JAHELQ010000563.1 GCA_024644125.1 Candidatus Aminicenantota bacterium
AATAAGAAATTATTTTTTTTGTGAACTTGAAGGGACTGGATTCGTCTAATACTTATGAAACATGCAATTCTGAATTCGCAAGGAGGAACAATGAAGTATTTAAAGACATTCGTTTTTGTTTTAGTGATGTTGTTTCTAGTATCTTCTGCCGTGTTTGCCGACAAAACCTCGAAGGTGGAGAGTATAAAGGTGATCGAGGAATTGGAAGCGTTGAATCCTTTGCAGATCGATATTGAGGACCTGAAAGTGCTGGAGGAATTAAGGGGATTGGAGTGCCTGGAGGGGTTGAAGGAATTGAAAGACCTTCATATTGATTTATCTGAGTTGAAAGCTCTTGAGGAATTTAAAGATCGGAAAATCGAAATCGAAGGGATGAAGATATTGAAAAGCCTTGACATCAAGAGCATTCTCAAGCAGGCGCTTAAATCAATCGAACGTCTCAATATCAGTAAAAAAACTGTTCCTATCGTCTGATTATAGATTCCCACCACAATCTGGCAGTTGTGGTGGGATCACCTTTTTTTCATATCTTTTTTCAATCAATTTCCGGTTTGGTAATAAAAATTGTATCTTTTTCTAAAAAATCAAGAGTCTTGACAATCTCGAATCCTGATTCTTCGATCAGCCGTATCACGTCGCGGCGGGGGAGGAAATGGCTGGATCCGGTTTTAAGTGGATCCTGTTCGAGGATTACCACCGTGGCGCCGGGTTTCAGATCTTTTTTTAGATTTTGCATGAATTCAACGGGCACGTTCAGGTGGTGAAACACGTAAATCATGACCACCATGTCCAGTTGTCTGTCGGGGAATAATGGATCGGCGGTTTCTCCCAGGATGGTTTCGATATTGGTTATATTTTGGTTCCGGCATTTTTTATTTATCTGATCCAGAAGATCCTGCCGGATTTCATTTGCGAATATTTTTCCTGAAGGTCCCACCCGTTTTGATAGTTTGAACGTGAAATAGCCTTTTCCTACGCCGGCTTCACCGATCACCATTCCGGTTTTTACGCCGATCTCATCCATCACTTTTTCCGGTTGTTGCCAACGGTCGCGGTTTTGTGGCGAAGGGAACAGGAAATAAAAGGACAACAGAAATACTACTATATAGTAAAAACGTCTCCCTGTTTTCATTCCGTACCCGGAATCAAACATATCATACAATGATTGAGAAGTAAATGAGAAGTCCGTAAAAATCTTCCACCTCTCACCCCTTTAACCTGGCTTTTGATTTGTATTGCGGACTTTGTATCTTAATATGAAGGCGTTTTTAAGAATCGGCCGGCAGCAAATCATTTTGCTGCCGGCTATTCTTTTGCAAGGGACCGGATTTTACCGGACTGCTGTTTCCCTTGCATAAAAGGAGACAAAACTTAATATTCGTCTTTAGATACCACATGTTTTAGGAGGTGCTATGAAAATAATTTATTACCGCTAAAGCGCTTGTTAAATGTTTGCATGTCAAAGAGCAAATCCACGGGGACTGGAGCCTCCAGCCCCGGGAAATGTGTGTGATGTGTGTATTTTTTAGTTTTTTAATGTGTGCTTGTTTATTGCGGGGGAATCATGTTGTAAAGTTCCATTAGCGCCATGGGATTGGAGCAGAAGAACTGCATCTTGACAATCCGCAAATTGTTGCTACTATCCATTTCCAGATCGTAGATTCCCACGCCCTCGAGCGCCACCACCAACTCATTGTTGTTCCGTTCGGTATGGGTAACCTTCAATTTAGACGTGACTTTCATGCTTCTGGTGTCGATCACTGTCTCGGTAGGTATCAATGTTTCCTTAATAGTCAAGTGCCCCGACGCCAAAAACATTTTCCAGGTCTGCAAATCCAGCACTGGATATTCAGGGAATGGAAAGTAGATCACAACCTGGAAATCAGGTGCCCAATACTCGTCCATCATGTCGATTGTCTCGAAATCCTGTGCCAGTTGGTTGTAGGCGTTGTAATAATTCTTCATAAACGATTCGATTTTTCTCTGGTTTGCTCTGAGTTTTGTCGAATCTGTATTTTCAGCGAAAATCCCAAGAGGGAGTACTAAACAAATAATAATGGCGATCAACGTTACTTTTTTCATATTCATCCTCCAAATAGTTCTTAATTCCTTAAAATTTAATTTTTTAAATCTTCGGGCGAATCTCGCTCAGCCCGGTAAAAAACTTTAAAGAGCCTAATTCAGGATATTTTGTCAAAGAACATTTGCAATCAGGGAAGCCTTTCAGATCCTGATTCCCATCCGTTTTAGCTTTTTTGAAAAACCGCCGGTTCTTCCCGTTTTATGATTTCTAACGGAGTGAGCAATCTGGTTTTGCCTGCCATGTCAAACGCTCTCAATCGCTCAACCGGCATGCTTTACCGGATCTTACTTAAATGTGCTTCCTGAAGGCCTCACTCTATTATAAGCAGGTTTGATGCCAACTTATCTCCGTAATATTCGAAAGTGTTGATAACAAAAGGTTTTGTTAGTATTGGATTATTCTCCTCGTCATTGTATAAAAAATATCTGTGTAAAGATTCTTTACATCGAAAATAGTGGGTTTTTCCGCTAAACGCATTATTTATAGGGGGTTTACCTTAGTTGTATTCGGTTGTAACGATTCTTTACAGAAGGGGCCTATTTTTGCATTCAGGGTGTAAATGAGCAATATGAAGGGATATTTTTGTAATATTCCATTACAGTAAAGCAAAACTAAAAAATGCAGGGGCAACATGCTTGTAGAATTAATCTCTCTTAATACATCCGGTGTACAGACTTCTACCTGCGGAGAAGGCGCGGCTCTTCTTTTATCCGCTTAAATCAATGCGTTCTACGGGAAAATTGTCCGATCCTCGGGTGCACCAGGTTTTGATAATCATCAAATGACATTTGCAAAAGTTCCCGGTGGTTTCCTGCGTTGAACGCGATCTCTTCTTGTCTCGCCAGAGTTTCGGACACCAAAACAGGTAAGTCGAATAGGTTTCCAAAGGGCGGCATCGCTCCGGTTTCGCAACCGGGGAAGAGGCAATCGAAGTCTTCTTCTGTCGCCAATGTCAATTGCGCTCCATACAGCTCGGAAACTTTTTTCACATCGATTTGAAAGTTGGCCGGTACAACCGCCATGACGAATTTGTCGTCCGCAGTCTTCAAAATTATGGTCTTTGCCAGTTCGTTGCCGGGAATATGTGCTCTGTGAGCGATAACTTGAGCGCTGTAAGCCGGTGAATGAATGATCCTGGTATAGCGGATATGGCTTTCGTCTAAATAATCAATCAAACGCTTTAACGGCATATCTCCCTCCCATACATACCAAATATGCTCCCTCTTATATATATAATATAATATCCTTTAAAATTCCAAAAAAAAAGGTAGGGCCAACAATAATTTACCTGTCCCCAACACTATCCGCACTTCCGCGCCGATCTCCGATTCCATGTCGCCGAATCTGGCTTCGTTCGCCCGGCGCCTGTCCCCATCCGCACCATCCGCATCTTCCCCATCTTCTTCCTCCGCTGGCATGCATACTTCTGCGGATAATTTTTATGGCATTCAAGTTGCCGGCAACAGGTTCCTGGAAAACACCCCCCGGGAAAAACAAAAACCCATGTCTTCATGAGAAAATCACACG
>JAHELQ010000564.1 GCA_024644125.1 Candidatus Aminicenantota bacterium
TAATTTCACCAATACCAGGTAATGAACGTTTAAACAATAGACTATCAGATAAAAAACCGTCGCAAAAAATAAAAGCCCCAACAAACTACCGACGATGGCCCGCCAGAATGCGCCGTCGAATAGTTTTGCCGCGATGTTTGAGGAGACGATGAAGGCGATCGCGGCGTCAAGGGCGATGAACACTGCGAAAAGGATCATTTTGCCACTTGAATCGAATTGTTCGTGGATCAAGTACCCACCGAAAAGAAGCACGGACGCAAGAATGACGCTTGCCGTCGCCGCTTTTTTCGCGCCGGCCAGGCGCAAGCCATAGGGTTTCGCAGTCAATGCCAGAATCAGGAGTATACCCAGCAACGCCCAACACGCCACGGCGATTACGTCGCGGCGGATGTTGCGGATGGAGCGGGCGATCTGCCCTTCGATCACTTTTGTTTTATCCGGCGATTCCCCTAGCGCGTCTGTGAAGGCGTTGATGGCTTCTGAATAACGCTCCGCCAGATAAAAGGTCTCGCCGATTGCGAACGACACATCGTTCGCTTCCGGCGAGTCCGGATAGGTCTTCTTGAGCGACCGGTAGGCGGCGACAGCCTTTTCCACCGAAACCTCCCGGTAACGGTTGGCCAACCAATGGCCGATCACCGGTGCCAGGCGGCAGATGGGGAAATCGTTCACGATAGCTTCCGCGTCGCCCAGAATTTTCAATCTCCCGGATTGTTGCCGCCCTTTTCGCGAAAACTCCTGCTTGCGGATCCGTTCAAAGCGTTCGAGGGGAATGAATTCGAAGTCGTTGTATTTCTGCAAATAATTGATTCGTTGCGCTGCCAACGGCGTCAGTGTGCCGTCGGGATAGTCCTTTACCAAACGCAGATACCAACTCAGGGCGTCCTTGAACCGGAACAGTTTCTCGTCGTAAATTTCCGCGATGGAGAAGACCGCGTCGTCAACCTGGAAGTGCCCCTGGTTATTGGCGATAAAATCTTTGTAGGCGTCGATGCTCTCTTCGTACGCCCCACGGTCCGCCAATCTGCGGCATTGGTCGCAGGTCCGTTGTTTCCCCAATGGCGGCTGCCTCAAGATGTACTCCTGCTGGTGAGTCAGCCATTCGGCTCTGATCGATTCGACATCCACATCCACCCGCAACGCGACATCCTCTTCTCCTTGCGAGGGAATTTCGAGATAATGAATCCCGTCGGCTTCCAGCGTCCTGACAGCGTTTCCGCGCACCAGCACAAACGCCGCAGGCCGGTGGAGGTTCTTTGTATTGTATTCTTTCAGTTCCTTGTGCAACCGGCATTCCTCCAGGGCCCCGTTTCCATTTGTCAGTTTGTTTAATGGGGGAACGAGATCTGTGGAGGCGATTATTCCAAACGCTACCGGCGCTGCGCTTTGAAGCATCGCCGGCAAATCGTCCTCCCGTTCTAAAAACACCAATCTCAATCCGCCCCAATCCAGGCGCCAGGAGGTGGCGCTCCTCCGGGCGGGATTCGGTTCCCCTTTCAGATAGGGGGAATCGGGACCCAGCCGGTCATAGACCGGCACTTTCGAACGAAACTCGCTGAAGGGGTCCTGGTGTACTTGTGTTTCCGCTCCCAGGTGAACGATAAAATCAAAAACCTCGGGCGACAGCATGGGAGGCGTTCCTTCGAGGTTGCCTGAAAGCACCGCGAACGAGAAGGGGGAGGACGACGGGGGCTGAGTCCTGAATTGGTAACGGGGGCCGTATGTTTCTATCTGGTAGGTATACAGGGTACCCGGTTCCAATCCCTGAAGAATCACCTCGTGACGTTGTGATTCTCCATATTGTTCTTCGATGGTGGTGATCGTAGCTCCGGTCGCGTCTCCGGCGGCAGCGAAGCGAACCGCTCCCCTATAAGGCGACCGGCTCTCCCAGGCGATGGTGACCTGGTTAGGTTCCACCCTAAGGATTTCCGGCGGAGCTCCGGCACTCGCTGGTTTATCGCAAGCGGAGGAAACGATCAATAAAGTGAAAGCAAGAATTAAAAGTGCGCTGGTTTTTCTCATAATGGAATACTACCCAAATGAAAAAAAAATGTCAACGAACTGTTTTATATCTAAACAATTAGAGAAAAAATCAGCTCATACCGGTGACTTTACGGACACGGTCCAGGACGCCTGCGGCGACGGCGCGGGCTTTATCGGCTCCCTTTCCTCTGATTTCCCTGATGAAGCCGAGATCGGATTCGAGCTCCTCCCTCTTCTTGCGGGCTTCGGCGAAATGATCCAACAATAGCTCGTACAACGCTTTTTTGGCGTCCCCATACCCATAACCGCCCTTGCGGTAATTTTCCGCCATGGCCGCGGTCTCTTCTGCGGCGGCGAATAGTTTGTAGATCGCGTAGACATTGTTATTGTCAGGATCTTTGGGCTCCTCCACAGGAGTGGAATCGGTGACGATGCTCATGATTTTTTTGCGCAATTGTTTTTGGGGTAGGAACATCTCGATGGTGTTGTCGTAGGATTTGGACATTTTCTGCCCATCGATGCCGGGAATCACCGCGATGTCGTCGCGGATCTCAGGCTCGGGCAATACAAATGTGTCGCCGTATTGGGTATTGAATTTGATGGCGATATCGCGGGTGACCTCCACGTGTTGTTTCTGGTCTTTGCCCACCGGCACGATGTTGGAATCGTACATCAAGATATCGGCGGCCATCAGCACCGGGTAGGTGAACAGTCCACTGGACGCGGGTATTCCCTTCGCCACTTTATCTTTGTATGAATGGCACCGTTGCAACAATCCCATGGGGGTCACGCAATTCAGGTACCAGGTCAACTCGGCCACTTCCGGCACATCCGATTGCACCCACAACAGAGATTTTTCCGGGTCGATCCCCAATGCCAGAAGGTCGATGATGGCTTCGTCGGTGTTGCTGCGTAACAGAGCGCTGTCCGTTACGGATGTCAAACTGTGCATATTGGCAATAAAGCAAAACAATTCGCCCCGTTGTTGCGATTCCACCATCGGGCGGATCATGCCCAGGTAGTTTCCGATGTGCAGTCTGCCCGAGGGCTGGATACCTGAAAGTATACGCATATTCAATACTCCTTTTGTCAAACGTGAAATTGAGTGTGCCGGCATTGCGAAGAATGCCGTGTCAAGTTATCAGTATACCAAAAAATCGCCGTTCTTCAAAATTCCTTGCAATCATTTCTTTACAACACTTCCAGTGTGGGCTAAAATGTTTCCAGGAGGATGTTTATGAGAGTAAAAACGCATTATTTACCGATTGTATTTCTCATTGTTGCGGCCGTCGCCGGTTGCAACCGGGCAAAGGAGGACACCATGAACTGGCAACAAAAGGCCGATGCGTTTCTGACGTCGTACTTGCAAGAATACGGCACCAAAGAAGCGACTCAGAATCTTTCGTACTGGAAGGCTGCCAATTCCGGCAAAGCGGAAGATTTTGACGCGTATTCCAGGGACAGTCTGGCTCTGAATAGAATGCACAACGATAAAACCCGTTACCAGGAAATTCAGGAATTGTTGAACCATAAAGAAGAGTTGACTCCCCTCGCAGTTCGTTGCCTGGCGAGGGCTGAATTGGAGTTCCAGGCAAACCAGATGCCGCCTGACCTAATGG
>JAHELQ010000565.1 GCA_024644125.1 Candidatus Aminicenantota bacterium
GAGCGGCGGGGCTTCACTGTCAATACCGCTGACGGCATGGCGGACATGGAATTGCGGGAAGCGATGTATACCTATTTCGATTCCCTCAAGGAGTTCATACCGGAGCCCAAGCGGGGCCATTTCTTCAATGTGGGTTTGGATGTGTTGGGCAATCATCTGGTGGCTCACATCAACCGGGATGACGGGGAGCTCTATATCGAACTGGTGAAACAATTGGTGGGGCAGAACTTTTTTGTGGGTATATCCACTGACCAGACTGTCGCGCTGGCAAAGATCCTGGATGAATTCTATTCTGTGCTGGAACGCTATTTGCTGGAGCTGATGGAGCGACGCCAGCCCGGATTGGTGGGCTTGTCGGTGTACAAGGGCACATTGGGGCCGTCGGTGTTCGCCGCCCGGTTGTTGAAGGAGCGGTTTCCAGATGTCAAGGTGGTGATGGGGGGCACGATCTTTTCCCAGGAGTTGTTCCCCGGCAGTCCCAATTTTGAGCGTTTCGTCCAGTCATGCCCGCAAATTGATCATCTCTTCATCGGCGAGAGCGAAGAGTTGTTTTTGCGTTTTTTGGAAGGCCGGCTGCCGGAAGGGAACAAAAAAACCTTTACCTTGCACGATGTGGGCGACCGGTTGCTGGATCTGGACACGCTGGAAATTCCCGATTATTCGGACTTCGATGTGTCACTCTATCCGGTGTTGGGGGCCTTTACCTCCAGAGGGTGCGTGTATCGCTGCAGCTTTTGCGCTGAAACCCTCTATTGGAAGCAATACAACCGCAAAAGCGCGAAAAAAGTGGCGGACGACCTCTTGGCCCTGTCCCGCCGCTACAGCAAACGGGTGTTCGTGCTGACCGATTGCCTGGTGAATCCCATTGTCAACGAATTGGCCCGGGATCTGGTGGACCGTGACGCCAACTTGTATTGGGATGTCTATCTCAAAGTGGATAAGCAGGTGTGCGATCCGCAATTGACCCATTTGTGGCGGAGGGGCGGCTTCTACCGGGCCCGGCTGGGGATCGAGAGCGGTTCCCAACGGATCCTGGACATAATCAAAAAAGGCATTAATGTGGAACAGATAAAGCAGGCTCTGGCCAATCTGGCCAACGCCGGCATCAAGACCACCACCTACTGGATCGCCGGGCATCCGGGCGAGACAGAGGCGGATTTCCAGGAGACATTGGATCTGCTGGAGGAGCTGCGGGACTATATTTTCGAGGCGGAGTGCGATCCCTTTAGGTATTTCTTCAACGGCCAGGTGAACGGAGATTCCTGGGCCCGGGATCAAGGCAATCGCTCCCTGTATCCCGACAGCATGGACCAGCTATTGATGGCCAAAACCTACGCCCTCAACGTCCAGCCAGACCGCCGCGAGATCTACCGGAGACAATGCCTGTTTCGGCAACATTGCGTGCGGCTGGGGATTCCCAACCCCTATTCCGTAAAGGAGATCGTGGCGGCGGACCAACGGTGGGGGCAGTTGCACAAAAACGCTGTCCCCCCACTATTGAATCTGAACAAGGACGGCGGTAACAACGGAGAGGTTCGCGAGGTGAAGCAGTTTCTACCTCTGGACCAACCGGAGCCGGAAGATGTGGATTTTTGCTTTTAGAGCGCCGCGGTGTCTGATTTTGATTATTAAGGAGTGAACATGAACGATGCAGTGTCCCAAAACCTGGTGTCGCAGAGCAGCCGGGTTGGCAACGAAAAAAAATATTGGTTGGAACGCCTGGCAGGACGAATTTCCAAAACCTGTTTCCCCGAGGATCTGGCCGGCGATAGCGAAACAGGGCACCGAACCCCGTACGTTTTCGCGGTGGAGGGAGAGCTATACAAGGATGTCATAACTTTGGTGAACCGGTCGAAGCAGAACTTGTTCGTGGTGTTGGCCTCTATCGTCAATATTCTGTTGTACAAATACACGGGCCGCGATGACATCGTAACCGTGATTCCCATATACGCCCAATCCAAAGAGGGGGATTTTATTAATACTATCCTGCCATTGCGTTTGCGAATGGATAGCGGGTGGAGTTTCAAGGACTTGCTGAAGGAGATGAAGCAGACAGTGGTGTCTGCCAACAAGAACGCCAACTATCCGGTGGAGCGGTTTTTGGCCAATCGGGAATTGGATATGGAAGACCTGGATTCACCCTTCCCCCTGTCCGGCGTCGGCGTGATGCTTTCGGATATTCACAAGAGGGGATACATCGACCATGTGCCGTTGGATATCTTCTTCCAATTCTCCCAGGCTGGAGAGGACAAGCTGGAGGCGGTCATTGAATACAATTCGCATTTTTACCTGGAAAGCTCCATCGTCACTCTGGCGTCGCGGTTCGAACGGCTGTTGGCCGATTGCCTGCAAAATCCCGGATTGCCGCTGAATGAGACGAGCATGACCACCGAAGCGGATCTCGCCCAATTGCAGGTTGTCTTGACAGGGGGCCGGCGCGGAGATTCCCATCCGTCGTTGGTGCATGAGTTCTGGCAGCAGCGGGCCCGCCAGGCGGCGGACGGCGACGCGGTGGTGTTCGAAGGCAATCGGTATACCTACGGCGACATTGACCGGCGGGCCAATTGCCTGGCGGAGGCGTTGCTGGAAAAAGGGGTGGGCCCCGGAGCCATTGTGGCGGTGTTCTCCGAATCGTCGGTGGAATTTGTGGTGGGGATGTTGGCCGTCCTCAAAGCCGGGGGCGCCTATTTGCCCATCACTCCCGAATTGCCCCCCGCCCGCGTGACCTTCATGCTGAAAGACGCCGCCTGCCCAGTCGTTCTCACCCGAAAACAGACGGAAGGGGCGTTGATGCCGCCGGATTACGATGGCGAAACCTTGTATATCGATCTGGATAACAGGGAACTCTACGATCCCGACAAAGAGGCGTTCAATATAAAAACACAAGTGAAACCGACGGATCCTGCCTATACCATCTACACCTCTGGAACCACCGGAACCCCCAAGGGGGTGTTGGTGAGCCACGCCAACCTGGTTCACTATATCCGTTGGTTTATGGCCATGGGGGAGGTGACGGCGGCGGATCGCAGCCTTCTGCTCTCCTCCTTCTCATTCGACCTCGGCTATTCCGCTATTTTCCCTGTGTTGGCCGCCGGCGGTCAATTCCACATGGTTCCCCGGGACGCCAACATGGATATGGGCAATCTATTGGATTATATCAAAGGTGAAGAGATCAGTTATATGAAACTCACCCCTTCGCTGTTCTCCCTCTTGATCAACGATCCTTCCTTTTCCCCCGAAATGTTCGCGGCGATGCGGATGGTGGTTCTGGGGGGAGAGGCCATCATCGGGCAGGACGCCCGCAAGCTCATGGCCTGTTGCCCCCATGTCCGGGTGGTCAACCATTACGGCCCCACCGAGGCCACTGTGGGCTGCGTGGCCCATCCGCTGAAGACGGAAGAACTGGGCGATTTCTTGCGCCGGCCGGTCATCGGCAAGCCCATCTTCGACACCAGGGCCTACGTGCTTAACTCCCGACGGGAGATGCTCCCGGCGGGAATTCCTGGTGAATTGACCATTTCAGGAGCCGGCCTCGCCCTCGGCTATCTGAACCGGCCGGAACTGACGGCGGAAAAGTTTCGCCCCGATCCATATG
>JAHELQ010000566.1:0-2583 GCA_024644125.1 Candidatus Aminicenantota bacterium
TCGATTGCCTTGCCTGACGCCATATGGTGGCAACCGGGGCAGACGCCGCAGATTTTTGTGACGATCTGGGACAATTCTTCGACAGGCCGTCCTTCGCAGAATTTTTCGAATCCGCGTAATTCTGGGACCTGGAAGTATACATTGTCAACATCGCCGTCATCATTGCAGAATATCTCGATTTTTCCATGACCTTCCAATCTCGTTATCGGATCTATGGTGTAGCGTTTCATTTGATCTTCCTCCTTAAAATAGAAGCAGGCAAGCTGAAGCGGTAAAATGTCCCCGCCGGATCGACAATATCGTTGACAATGCGTTCAATTTCTTCCGGCGAGTCGGCATCGATCGACGATGCGATGGCAGACATCATTTTCGCGCCGGGATCCAATATCTCCGGGGTGGGGCCGTAACAACCGCGACACGGCGCGTTACCTTTGATGCAACGGCTTCCGCAACCGGCTCTGGTGGCGGGCCCCATACAGATCACTCCTTGTTCGATAAAGCAGGTCTCCCCGTCGTCTTTGATCTCCCAGGGGCGGTAGAACTTTTTCACGGTTTTTTTGTCCGATTTTTTGCGTTCGCAATCGTCGCACAGAGGTTTTACCGCCGCTCCCACAACGGAACCCTTCGGCGGAAGCTCCGCGCCGCTGACGATAAGTCCGAAAACTTCCAGCAACCGCTCGCTTTGTGGAGGGCAACCGGGAATGAAATAATCCACGTCCACCACCTGCCCGAGGCTGCGTACATCATTGTAGAATTCCGGGATTTCTAACGTCCCTTCCGGCACGTCGAATTTCGGTTGTGGATGAATTTTGTCCGGATTGTTGGTGGATTCGCTATCTTCATAGATCCTCTGAAAAATTTCTTTTTTGTTTGAAAGGTTGGCTAATCCGGGGATGCCGCCCAATTGGGCGCAAGAGCCGTAGGCCACGAGGAGTTTTGACTTCTGCCGCAATAACCTGGCCATGTGCTCGTTCTCACTGTTTCTAACCGCGCCGTTGAAGAGGGTGACATCGATTGCTCCATCCTCCATAGCTTCCACATCCTTGTATTTGATATCCAGTGCAATGGGCCAGAAAACCAGGTCCGCCACCGCGATGATATCCAGGAGTTTTTCGTGTACGTCCAGCACCGACACGCAGCAACCGCCGCATGCGGCTCCCCAGTAGACCGCCAATTTAAGTTTGGTGTTTGTTTCATGCGCCATTGTCGTCTCCATTTACGCGAGATTGTCCATGACATCGCGCACAGAACACGGTCCCAACATGCGGACAGTTTCGGTCATCTCGTTTACCAATTGGGCGAATTGTTTACCTTCGCTGGCGCTGATCCATTCGAGTCTCAGCCTGCCGGGATCGATGCCCATCTGCTCGATGTACTTTTTGAGGAGGTGGTAACGGCGCAGGCATTTGTAATTCCCTTCATGGTAATGGCAATCGCCGGGGTGGCAACCGCATATCAGGACGCCGTCGGCTCCTTCCCGGAAGGCTTTCAGTACGAATGTCGGTTCCACCCTGCCGGAGCACATGACTCTGATAATCTGGATATTGGATGAATATTTCATTCGCGACGTTCCCGCCAGATCCGCTCCGGTATAGGAACACCAATTGCATAAAAATGATATGATCTTTGGTTCGAAGCTCATGGTATTAGCCCTCCATTGCCATTAATCCTTCGATCTGCGATAGTATTTGCCGGTCTGTAAAATGCCTGCTGCGGATGGCTCCGCTTGGGCAGGTTGACCCGCATGTACCGCAACCTTTGCAGAGTACCTCGTTCACCACGGATACTCCCTTTTCCACATCAAAACTGACGGCGCCGTAGGGGCATACGTTGATACAAAACTGGCATCCGCAGCATAGGTCTTCGTCTACTGTCGCCGTTGTGACCTCCACCTCCACATCTCCCTGGGAAATGACGGCGAGAATTCTGGCTGCCGCCGCTCTGGCCTGGGAGATGGCATCCGGGATGTCTTTCGGCCCCTGGCAGGTACCCGCGATGTAGACGCCTTCGGTTGTGGTGGCCACAGGATCCAACTTGGGATGTTTTTCGATAAAAAAATCGTTGCCGCACATACTGATGCCGACATAGTGGGAGATATCTTTCGCATCGGGATGGGCTTCGGTCCCCACCATCAAAATCACCAGGTCCGCCGGTACCTCT
This sequence comes from Candidatus Aminicenantota bacterium, assembly GCA_024644125.1. Taxonomy (GTDB): domain Bacteria; phylum Acidobacteriota; class Aminicenantia; order UBA2199; family UBA2199; genus JAHELQ01. The sequence continues at coordinate 2,161 of JAHELQ010000566.1, forward strand.
ATTGCTTCACCCGAGAGAATCTCGTTCATCTCCACCAGCATATCGCAGTCATCTCCAGGAGGAGCCTTTTTGACAACCGGTTTGTCCTCCTTGTCGAACGCCAGAAACATGATGCTTTTCCGGGATGTCATGGCGTAGAATTCCTCGCAGCCTTTGCCGAATGCCCGTTGGTCCGTGTATAGGTCGTAGACCTGGGTTTCCGGGAGCGCGGTCTTGACCATGTTGGCATATTTCAATGCCGTCATACAACAGGTGCGGGAACAATACCCATGGGTGTCTTTATCCCTGCTGCCGACGCAATGGAGAATGGCCACATGGCGCGGAATCTTGCCGTCCGTTGTGAGGATGCGGCCTTTTTTGAGCATTGACTCGAATTCCACCGAGGTTACGATATTGGGGAATTTTTTATATCCGTATTGGCCG
>JAHELQ010000566.1:2593-3592 GCA_024644125.1 Candidatus Aminicenantota bacterium
GTTGAATGCTTGTAAACCAGTGGCGACGATAATATTGCCGAATTCTACCTCTTCTTCGTTTCCCCGTCTGTTTTTGATGGTGCATTTAAAGTTCCCAATGTATCCAAAAACCTCGCCGATTTCCGACTCAGTGTGCAGGGATATGTTGGGGTGCTGTTTCACTCTTGCGATCATCGGCTTCAGCAATTGTTCCGCGCTATTCATGAAGGGTACGGTAAGGTCGATTGCCGCCACCTGTCCCCCCAATTGATTTTTCCTTTCTACCAGGAACACCTTTTTGCCGGAATCGGCGATCTCCAATGCCGCGGACATGCCTGTCACGCCTCCGCCCACCACCATTGTCGCCGGATTGATTTCCACGTACCGCTTGTCCAACGGTTCATGGAAATTGACGCGAGTCACCGCGGCGCGGATCAGGCCTTTGGCTTTGGCGGTGGCCTCGTCTCTGTCGGTATGGACCCAGGAAACCTGTTCCCGGATGTTTGCCATTTCAAAGAGGTAGGGATTCAAACCGGCGTTGATAAGCGCCTTGCGGAACGTCAATTCGTGAATCCTGGGAGAGCATGCCGCTACGACGATCCGGTTAAGTTTTTGTTCCTTGATGTCGTTGATGATGAGATCCTGCCCCGGATCGGAACACATGTACTTGTAATTTTTGGATATGACGACATTCGGCAACCTGGCGATATCTTCTGCCACAGCTTCCACATCGACCATTTTGGCGATGTTGCTGCCGCACCAGCACACGTAAACTCCAATTCTAGATTTTTCCATGGTTATCTCCTTTGTGTCTCAAGCGCTTTTTTGCAGCGCCAGGGCCGATTTTTTCAGATTGGAAAAATATATGGCGAAGGGCCGGTACGCGATGTGGGACCATTTGGAAAAGGCGACGAATGTCACCACCATGGGAACTTCGACTGCCAGGTGCACGACATACAGGATGTAGGTAGCCTGTGGAAGCCCCATTATCCGGAAGATATGAATCAAGATTCCGGTCAG
>JAHELQ010000567.1 GCA_024644125.1 Candidatus Aminicenantota bacterium
TTGTGTCTGCGGTTTTGGCAGGGTGTGGAAATAAGACCATGATCGAGTACCCGGTCGCCAAGAAGATCGATCAAACGGATGACTACTTTGGGCGAAAAGTGGCGGATCCTTATCGTTGGTTGGAAGAGATGGATTCAGCGGATACCAAAACCTGGGTCGAGGCGCAGGTAAGGGTGACGGATCGTTATCTTGCCAGTATTCCGTTCCGCAACGATATTAAGAAACGTTTTACCGAAATATGGAATTTCGAGAAGTATTCGGTCCCTCAAAAAGAGGGGAAATATTATGTCTTCAAAAAAAACGACGGCTTGCAGGAACACTATGTGGTTTATATCCAGGAGGGATTGGAGGGGCGGCCAGAAGCGCTTCTAGACCCCAATACATTTTCGGATGACGGTTCTGTCAGCCTCACCGGATTTGAATTTTCGAAGGATTATACATATGTCGCTTACGGGATCTCCCGCGGCGGCTCCGATTGGCAGGAGTATTTTGTAAAGGAATTGGGCTCCGGCCGGGTGCTGGAGGATCATCTCAAATGGATAAAATTCTCCGGTGTGTCCTGGTATAAGAATGGCTTTTTTTACAGTCGCTACGACGAACCTGCGGCGGGTGAGGCAATGAAAGCCAGCAATGTGTTTCAGAAATTGTATTATCATAAACTGGGCACCCGGCAATCGTCGGATGTTCTGGTGCACCAGGACCTGGCGAATCCCAGGATCGGTTTTGACGGAGAGGTCTCCGAGAGCGGCCGTTATCTGGTGATTGTGGCCTGGGAAGGGGCGGCCAATGAGAATTTACTCTATTACAAAGATTTGACGAACGACTTGCCGGTATCGCCCATTATCGACAAACCGTTGGGGCGTTTTTATTTTGTCGGGGAGCGGGATGGCCGTTTATTGGTTCAAACCGATTACAAGGCCCCCAATTTCCGCCTGGTATCGATCGATCCCTCGGATCCGGCCGAGGCGAATTGGATGGAGGTCATCGGCGAATCCGGCGATGCGATGGAATTGTGCTCGTTTGTCGGCGGGAAGTTCATTGCCCGCTATCTGAAGGATGCCAGCTCCGTTGTGACGGTTTATGACGGCTCAGGCAAAAAATTGGTCGATGTGGAATTGCCGGGAATCGGATCTGTAAGCGGATTCTTCGGCAAACCGGAACACGAAGAGGTCTTCTACGAGTACAGTTCGCTGGATTATCCGCCCACCATTTTCCGCTATGACCTGAACGAGAATAAGTCGGAGGTTTTCAAGAAGCCGGCGATTCCATTCGCGATCGAAGGATATGTGACGGAGCGGGTGTTTTATCGGAGCAAAGACGGAACGAAGATTCCGATGTTCCTGGTCCACAAAAAAGACCTGGCGTTGAGCGGCGACCATCCGACGCTTCTTTATGGATACGGTGGATTTAACGCTTCTATGACGCCTTTTTTCAGGGTATCTATCATGCCGCTTCTGGAAAATGGCGGCGTCTATGCGGTGGCCTGCCTGCGGGGCGGCGCCGAGTATGGGGAGAGCTGGCACCGGGCCGGGATGCTGGAGCAAAAGCAGAATGTATTCGATGATTTTGTCGCCGCTGGCGAGTTTCTGGTGGAAAAAAAATATACTTCTTCCGGGCGCCTGGCGATTTATGGAGGCTCCAATGGCGGATTGTTGATTGGCGCGGTGGTCAACCAGAGGCCGGACCTGTTCCGGGTGGCGATTCCCGCAGTTGGTGTGATGGATATGCTGCGGTACCATAAATTTACCATTGGTTGGGCCTGGGCCAGCGAATACGGTTCCAGCGACAACCAGGAACAATTCGAGTATCTCATCAAATACTCGCCCTTGCACAATATAGATAGTACGTTGCGATATCCAGCTATTCTCGTCACCACCGCCGACCATGACGACCGGGTCTTCCCGGCCCATTCTTTCAAGTACACAGCTACTTTGCAGGAGAAATACAAAGGAACCAACCCGGTGCTGGTGCGCATCGAGACCAAGGTGGGGCACGGGGCGGGAACCAGTACCTCTAGAAGTATCGAGTATTACTCCGATCTGTTTTCGTTTTTATTTTTCAATATGGGGATCACCCCGGAATTCAAATAAAAAAATCTAAAAACTCTTAAATGGCGGAACTGAAAAATGGATGATAAAAAAAGATACAATGAAGCAATGCGGGTAACCGTGGTCGGCATCGTGGCTAATCTGATCCTTGTGGCGGTGAAATTTTTCGCCGGAATCCTGGGGAGGTCTAGCGCCATAATCGCGGACGCCGTACATTCTCTCTCGGATTTTGCCTCCGATATTATCGTGATTGCCGGCTTACGGCTGGCCCGGCGTCCGGCAGACGATTGCCATAAATATGGGCATGGGAAATTCGAAACACTTTCGGCTATGTTTCTGGGATTTATCTTGATCGTCACTGCCGGCGGAATCATGTGGAGCGGGATCCATAAATTGCTAGACTACTTGAATGGTGTGACATTGCCGCGCCCCGGTTGGATTGCGGTTTATGCGGCGTTTCTATCCATTGTCGTGAAAGAATGGATGTACCATTATACTGTGCGGGCCGGAAGGAAAATGAATAGCACTTCGCTGGTGGCCAACGCGGTGCATCACCGTTCCGACGCCATGTCGTCGGTTGCCGCTTTGTTAGGAATCGCCGGCGCCATTCTGTTGGGGGAAAAATGGCGTGTCCTGGATCCTGTGGCGGCGCTGCTGGTAAGCGGACTAATTGTTTGGGTTGCGGTCAAGATCCTGAAAGAGACCATTGATGAATTGTTGGAGAAATCATTGGGAACAGAAGAGGAGAATCGTATTATCGAAATGGTTCATCAGGTTGATGGAGCTATGAATCCCCACAACTTAAAAACCCGCAAGATCGGCAGCCAGGTGGCTGTGGATATTCATATCCATGTGGAGCCATCCCTCATGATTCATGAAGCCCATGATATTTCCACCGCTGTGGAAGACCGGTTAAAGCGGTACTATGGCGCCGATTCGATTGTGTATGTTCACATCGAACCCAGCAGTTGATCTGCGGGGTGGATGCGAATGAAGGGATAAAGCAGCAGGGCCGCGATTGCGATGATGACGATCGCCGGCCCTATTCCCGCCACCTGGACCAAAAATCCCATCGAAAACGAGAAGATTGCGGCGAATAAACTTTTTAATTGCGACTCGGCCGACAATCCAGTGGCGAGAATCTCTGACGACATTTGTTCGGTGATGTACCCGATATTGAGCGGCTTGCGCAAGTTTTCCACAATATACAACATCACGAAAAATAGAATGGAGAGCGAATAGAACTCTAGCCAATAGAGGATTCCCGAACCAAGCAAGAACATGACGCCGCCGGTGTAGGTGATATTCATACCGCGGGGGACGCCTTGGAGACGATGGGCGAGTAGGGCGGCCTTGCGGGAAGAAAACGAAGTCGCCAGGTAAATGAAAAAATATGTGACGCCCACCAAAACAATGCTGCGGGTTTCCCCATCCAGGGACAGGAGTACCGGCAACGACAACGCTGTGACTTTGAGCATCGGTTGCAGGAAGTCTTTGATCCCCTTGTAAAGGCCACCGTACGAAGCTGAAT
>JAHELQ010000568.1 GCA_024644125.1 Candidatus Aminicenantota bacterium
CTGCAACGGTCCAACCAGGGTGGGCAACTTCAAGTGGGAAATCGAGCTTGTTTCCGACAAGGAAACCGGGTCCCCCCAAAATCCCACCAGCGTGGAAGTGGAAGTCACCGAAGGTTAAGGCCGCCCTTTTTAGGTTTAGGCGTAGCTGTTTACCCTGCTTACGTACTCTCCGATAGAGAATTTTCGCTCCAGGCCGCGGGCGTTCATGTACCTCACTTTCCCAAAAATCGCCCGTTCGGCCCAGGGGCGGTCGTGTTTGCCGAAGCACCAGGCCACACCGGTGAAACTGCTGGGATCCCGGCCGTCCAATTCATATTTGTTGTTGAGGTAGAGGGCGTAGCTGAAGGCCACTTCGGGGGTTTTTACCCATTCCAGAATTTTTTTCCCCCAATACATGCGCATATAGCCGTGCATTTTGCCGGTGTGGACCATTTCCAATTGGGCGGCGTTCCAATAGGGATCGTGAGTTTGGGCTCTTTCCAATTGGAAGGGGGAGTAGACTGCTGTGCGCGGGTCTTGCTGATGGCGCTTGAGCGTCTTTTGCGCCCATTCGGGGAGGCAGGCGAACGAATCGTAATCGCGGTTATAGAATACGAAGTTCATGCCCAATTCCCTGCGCACGATGAGTTCTTCGAGGAAGGCCCCTTCGCCGGGGCTGCCGCGTTTTTTTGTTTCCAGGGCGATATGAAGGGGGGAAATCTGTCCGAAGTGGAGATAGGGGGACAGGTGCGAGACGGAATCGCGGTTCGGATCGTTGCGGGTGTCCGGGTAATGATCGATATGATTGTCCAGAAAATGGAGCAGGCGCTGGAGCGCGGCGGCGCTTCCCCCTTTGAACAGCGGGGAGGGCGGGATTTGTCTGTCGATGTCAAGTGCCCGAAGTAAGGTCTCCAGGTTATGGAGATCCAGGCGATTGACGGAAGGCAGTTCCAGGGACAGGGAGTTGTGTCTCACCTCTTGTTGGTGGCAGGGGACCAAAAAATCCTGGAGTTTGGCGTTGATTTTACGGCGCAGGGTAGCGGCGCTGTATTCCTCTTTTGTCGAGGCGGTTTCGATGGGCACGATGGCGTCGCTCTCCACCTGCACTACGCGGCATTGGCAATTTTCCGCCGCCCATTGGCGCCAGAAGCGCTGGATGTTGAGATAGCCGCGGTCGGTCACTACCATGGCTGCGTGCTTCGAGAGAGCCTCGACTCCGAATTCCGGCGAAGTTTTCCCGACGATGAAGCGGATCCTCCTCTTTTTCAGCGAGCGCTCCACCTCCTGCAACCCTTCCAGCATGAACCGGTAATGGCGCGCATTGCCGGCGGGAAAACGGGGGGTCAGGCCGAAGAATGTCACCAGCGGCAGCTCCAATTGATTGGCCTGGCAAATGGCGAAATCCAGCGCGTGATTCCATTGGCTGCGCTGCGATGCTTGCATCCAATACAGGACATAGCGCCCCTTTGGGCAGGGGGGGGTCCGGTTTAAAATTTTGATGCGCTGCGGCTGGATCATTGTATTTTCTCTCCAACCATATAATTATGTGAAAACGTGAAAAAAACAAGCAAGCCGGGTCGTTTTTTAGAATTTGAGGGTGAAAACGGTTTTTTCGTTGGGGATGGAATGGGCGCGGATGGTGCCGTCGTGAAGTCTCATGATCTGCCTGGAAAGGCTGAGACCGATGCCGGAGCCATCTTTTCTGGTGGTGAAGAATGGGATGAAAATTTTGTCCAGCGCCTCTTTCACGATTCCGGCGCCGTTGTCCTCCACCGCGATCACCGCACGACCCATGTCGTCCATGCGGCAGGTCATGGAAACTTCGGGTCGCTCGGTTTCCTGGAGGGCGTGGAAGGAGTTGATGAGGAGGTTGATGAGAACTTGCTCCACCAGTCCGGGGTCCGCGGTTATTTCCAATGTCTCCGGATCCACGTCGGTGTGAAACGCGATGCCTCCGTACTTGAATTTTGGGCCCATCAGGTCGTTGATACGGGTGAACAATTCTTTGACACGGACTATTTTGAATTGGGGAATGGGGATCAGGGTGAGGTTGCGGTAGGAGGTGACAAAATCCATGAGCCCCTGGCTGCGTTTGTAGATGGTGCCGAGAGCGCTCTGGATGTCTTCCACCGCTTCGGGATCATGTCTCCCGTCTACGGATTCTTCCAGCGCCGTGTCCAGCATGCCCATCACCGTGGATGCCAGCGATGAGATGGGGGTGATAGAGTTCATGATTTCGTGGGTGAGGACCCGGATCATATTCTGCCAGGCCTCCATCTCTTTCTCTTCCAACTCGCTGTGGATGTTCTGGATGGAGACCAGGGTAAATTCCCGGTCTTGCAGGCGGAATTCGGTGGCGTAGATGGCCAATTGTTGAACCTCGTCGAGGGTGCCGACTTTCAGCAGCGCTTTTTGGCCTGCTTTCAATTGGAACAATGTGTCGCTCAGTTCCTGGCTCAGTGTTTCGAGGCTGCGGATATTGCGAAGCCGCGCCACCTTGAGGAGCCTTTTGGCGGAATTGTTGATCATATCGACGGTACCATCCTTGCGATACACCAGCAGGCCGATGCCGATATGCTGGACAACGGTTTGCAAGTAGCGGTAGTGTTCTTCTTTTTCAGAGCGGTAGCGTTGAAAATCTTTCATCACATCTGCGAACGCGAGGTTCAGGTCCCTAAACGTGGATCCAAGGCCTGCACCGCTGAAAGATTGGGAAAAATCCGAGTAGCGGATGGAATTCAGGAAACGGATCAACAAGCGGTTGGTCTTTTCAGCGTAACGGATCAGCGAGGTGATCAGATGAAGCGACAATAGGCCGACGATAAAGGTGGTGACGAAGAGTTTTTTCTCCAGCAAGAGATAAAAAAAAGCGTACAAGGAGACGCTGATCAAAATCACCCTGACGGTGATCTGGACGCGGAAATTCCTGAGCAGGTTTTTAACCATGGTCAATGTTATAACTCATGCTTTTCCATGCGCCGGTACAGGGAGGCGCGGGTGAGGCCCAACTCGCGGGCCGCCTGGCTGACATTGCCTTTGTATTTTTGCAACACTTTGCGGATGACCAGCTTTTCGATTTCGTCCAGGTCATAACTTTCAAACACCATGCCGTCTCCGGTGGAATCGGGACCTGAGAAAAAGAAACTCTCCGGTTTCAGGATGCGGCCCTCGCTCAAGATGACCGCCCGTTCGATGGCGTGTTGCAATTCCCTGACATTGCCGGGCCAATGGTATTTTTCAAGCTTTCTCATTGTGATGTCGGCAATCTTCATCGGAGGCTTCTGGTATTTTTTGCTGTATAGTTTCAAGAAATGGTCAGCCAGCAGCACGATGTCTTCGGGCCGTTCCCTCAACGGGGGGAGATGGATCTCGACGGTGTTGATGCGGTAGAGCATATCCTGGCGGAATTCTTTCTGCTGGACCATGTCGTGGATCGGCATGTTGGTGGCGCAAATGAGCCGGATATCGATGGGTTGGGATTTATTGGAACCCAGCCGGGTGACATGGCGGGTTTCGATAACCCTGAGGATTTTCGACTGCATTGGCAGAGGCAGATTGCCGATCTCGTCCAGGAACAACGTTCCCCCCGACGCTACT
>JAHELQ010000569.1 GCA_024644125.1 Candidatus Aminicenantota bacterium
GGATGTCAATGTCGATATCGAAAATGTCTTCAGCGAATATGGGGTCCGGCCGCGGAATTTTATCGTCGCTTCCGCGACCCACCTTCCATTCAAGGATAAAGCGTTTCGTTTGGTGAAATGTCACGATCTTATCGAGCATCTGGACGACGAGGAGATCATCGCCACATTGGAAGAGATCAAACGGGTGGCGGACCGGGCGGTGATCAAGGTGCCCAACGCCTATTTTGTCCCCGGCGCCTGGAAGTATTCGTGGTCGTCGCTTCGTACCGATTATCGCGCCATGATGCGTAAATTTCCACACCGGCAAATTTTCGATGAGCCCATGCTTAGAGATGCTCTGTTGCTGGTGTTCAAGAAGGTGAAAATCAAGGGGTGGGGGTGCTGGATCGCCATTCCCGGCTTGCGGCCGGTATTGAAAATGTTGGCGCCGGCGATTCCTTTTTTGGGGCAATTACTGGTGGCCCATTGTGAATGCGAGTAGAAGATGAGGATAATTCAAATCTTGAAGCATCCGGTCCAGAGAATGCCCGCAGTGTTGAGTGGTTGGTACGACGAACGCATCATGCGGGGTCTGTTTTGGAGTTGGTATATCGAAACGGCGAAAAGAGTTGCTGTCGAAGTGAAGCGAGGGACCATTCTCGATGTGGGAGCAGGGGCCGGCTATCTTGCAATATTTATCGGGATCGCGGCTCCTGCGGTTTATATCACCGGCATCGATTCAAGCCCCACGATGATTCGTCGCGCCAAAAAGCATGCGGATGAGTTGGGCGGCGGGAGGAATGTGACGTTCTGCCAGGGGGAAGCGGTGCGATTGGACTTCGCCGATGAATCGTTCGATATGGTTCTCAACACCATGGCGGTCCATTGCTTGCGCAAGCCGGTTCGCATGTTGGATGAGATCTACCGGGTATTGAAGCCGGAGGGGAAGCTCTGGCTCTACGATATCCGCGGCGGCGAGCGGGACGGACGGGTGGAGATGTTTCACAAGGTAAAGAGCCTGTCCCCATGGTTCATGCGTCCGTTCATCACTGAAAAGAGCATGAAGGATGGCGGTTATTCCGCGGCGGAGGTCGAGGATTTCTTCCGGCAAAGTTTGTTCGGTAACCAGAAATATTTTGAAGAGGGGATGTTTTTCCGGTTTGAAGCGGTCAAGCATTGAGGGGCTACAATATGAACGAATCGCAAACGCCTTATGTGTTTTGGCGGGAATATCCGGAGCGGGATACTGAGTATGTCCGTTATTATCCGCCTTTAGTGGAGCTAATGGGACAGGAGCAGGTCTGGCGAAAAAAAGAGTTGGGGCTCTATGTTCAAATCCCTTTTTGCCGCAGTATCTGTAAATATTGTCCGTTCAACAAGTATCTCTGGCAACCGGAATTGGTGAGCCGGTATCTGGCGGCCTTGAAGAAAGAGATGGCGATGGTGGGGAGTCAGCCCTATGTCCGCGACCGCCGGGTGACGGTGGTGAATTTTGGCGGCGGGACGCCCAGCGCTCTTGATAGCGAAGATTTGTTACAGTTATTGAATACGTGCCGGGAATATTTCGATATTGCTCCCAATGCTGAAATCAGCGTGGAAGCCAATCCGGAGACTATCGACGAACCAAAACTGAAGGCGTTGCTCAAATGGGGGGTGAATCGCGTCAGCTTTGGCGTACAGTCCTTCGACGACCACTTCCTCCGGATCATCGGGCGCAAACACGGGGCGGAAGAATCAGTGTCTGCGATCCGGATGGCGCGGGATTTGGGCCTGGAAAACATTGGGATCGATTTGTTGTACCGCATTCCCGGCCAGACTGCCTCTCATTGGCAACGGGAACTGGAGCGGGCGGTGGAATTGGGGATCCACCACATCAGCATTTTTTCATTACTTCTAAATCCAGGCACCCGTTTGTTTCAAGAGCGGAAGATGGGGATGATTCCCTCTCAGCCGCCGGAAGAACTGGAGATCGGGATGTACGGCCAGGCTATCCAGATCCTTAAAACGTGCGGATATTCCCATTATATCGTGTATGATTTCGCTCTTCCCGGGAAACAATGCGATTATCACAAACTTTGCTGGCAATTTCCCCAGAGGGAATATCCGGGATTGGGGGCCGGTGCCAATTCGTTTATCAATGGATATTTGTATACCAATGCCAGTATTCTGGAAGACTATATCGGCGCTGTGGAATCCGGCCGTTTGCCCATCGCGTTCGGCCGCAGATTGACCAGGGTGGATGAGATGTCTCGGGCCCTGGTGTTGGGGACCAAGTTTTTTGAAGTCGATAAAGCGCTGTTCGCCCAGCGGTTCGGCGTGACTTTGGATGATTGGTTCGCTCCGGTCCTGCGCCAGTTGTCCCAATGGGGCCTGGTGGAGAACGGTTCGGATGCCGTCCGGGTGACGGAGAAGGGGAAGATTTTTATGTCCAATGTGAACAAGGCGTTCTACGCGGCCGAACACCGGGGGGTGCCGCAACCCATCGGCGTGGAGCTGCAAAAGGGGGAGGGGATGTATTTGAGTGAATTAAGGCGTTTGCAAGCCGGGGAAATGGAACCATGAAACTGTGCGTCAGCAGTCAATGGAATGATGGGTGCCTGGAAACCTATGCCGGATTGGGCGCTTCTGAGATTTATTGTTCGTTGCAAATGGGGGCCGTGGGTTCGGCTCGACCGGCTGTGTGTTTGCCGGAATCGGGGATTGACGGGGCGCGGGAACATATCCGCAAGGTGCATGGCTTGGGGATGGAATTCAATTATATCGCCAATGCTTTATGTTTGGGGAACATGGAATATAGCTCTGGCGGGCGGGAACAATTGGATGACTACTTCCGGCTGATCGCCGGATTGGGGGCCGACAGCGTGACTCTGGCCATACCGTATCTGATCGAACTTGTCAAAAAAGATTTTCCCCTATTGAAAGTAAAGGTATCCGAGATCGCCAATGTGGGGACGCTCCAGCGGGCCGGATATTATGAACGGATGGGAGTGGATGTTATCACTCTGGAAATTTGCCAGAACCGGAATTTCAAGGTTTTGGAGAGTATCCGGAGAAGGTTGTCTCCGCGGGTGGAATTGGAGCTGGTTGTCAATGCCGCCTGTTTGTTTCAATGCCCTTATCACGATTATCACAATAATATAGTGGGGCACACCACCCAGGCCGGCCATCCGTTGAAAGGGTATTACATGGATTATTGTATGATGAGATGTGTGCCGGAAAAATTGGAGCGCCCCGAAGAGATCATCAAGGCTCCCTGGATCCGGCCGGAAGACCTGGTGCATTATGAAGGGATCGGGATTGACCGTTTCAAGATCTCGAACCGTGTGGGGCCGGCCTCAGTCGGCCTCAATTGTCTGAAAGCGTACTCCGGCAGGCACGCGGATAACCTGGCGGACCTGTTGACCCCTCTTTCGTTGGAGATCGAGGAGCCGCCCAAAACCTGCCGTCCCCCTGGCTTTTCCGAGCACGAGTGGCGGCAGGTGGTGAGTATTTGGGCAATTCCATCCCCGGCAGTCTTTATCGACAACCGGCTCCTGGATGGATTTATCGATCACTTCAAACAAAACCGGTGTTACGGCCAATGCGGCGACGATT
>JAHELQ010000570.1 GCA_024644125.1 Candidatus Aminicenantota bacterium
GACGGCGTTCGACAGCCCCTCGGCATGGCCATTGGTGTTGCAGGCGAGCACCCCGATATCGAAGGCCGCGATCACCGCTTCAACTGGATGTTGACGGCCGGCGAACACAATCCGTTCAGCCAACTGCGAAGGAATCGCTTCCTTCATTTTCGGCAGCAATGGGCCATCGCCCACGCATACGAACGACACATCGTCCCGGTTACCGGTAATGGCGATCGCCGCCTGCAAAAATGTTCGGTAATCCTTTGCTTCCACAAAATTAGCCACCATTCCCACCAACAATGGAGTACGAACTCCCAATCGACTGCGGGCGTCGGACGCGGATTCGCCGCAACGAGCCCGCGCCGGATCGAAGCCGTTGTAGACACACAACGCGCGGAAAGAAGGAATGAAGCCATAGGTCCGCAAGCCCGCCAGCGAATTGGCCACCACGACATCCGACAGGGGGAACAGGATTTTCGCCAACCACCATAGTTTACCGAATCTGCGGATAGGCAACGCATGGCGGATCGATTCATTCACCAACCGGATTCTTAGTAGTTTGGCGGCCGGAAGAGCCATGATGGTGGTGATGGGATCCCAGGTATGAATCACATCCGGTTTGAACGCCCGGGCGATCGCATAGAACCGCTTGAAAACCCCAGAGCTCCATTTGGTTTTACGTTCCACCACATGAATGGGAACGTCCAGGTCTAACACTTCAGGATAGCCGATATCGCCTCGGGTGACGATCAACTCCATCGCGATATCGTCTCGGCTGCGCAATCCACGCAGCAGTTGCGCCAGTTGGCGCTCTTTGCCGCCGGGCCGCAGACTATCGATAACAAACAGGATTTTTATCATTGGATCAGACATTTTCGAGATAATACCTGGATAGGGCGCCGAAGGTGGCATCGATGGTGTAGCGGCTGGAGACAAATTGGAGACAATTCTCCGACAATCGCTTCCGAAGAGCGGGATCGTTTAAGACAGCTATTGTACGCGCCGCCATATCTTCATCATCCTCGCTAATATAACCGTGAACCCCGCTCTCCATATCGATGGAATGCAGCGTGTGCCCGGTTCCGATCACCGGTACGCCGGCGGCCATCACATCCACGACGCGGCTGCGGAATCCGGCCGCGACATTCAACGGCAACACCATGACGGCGGCGGATGCGATGTAGGGTCTCACATCCTCTACAAATCCGGTTACTACGACATCTTCCCCATTGTGCAAGCGGCGGATCGCTTCCGGTGGATTGGCGCCCAAAACCAGCACCTCCACCCGCGAACACCGCTCGCGCACCAACGGCAGGATATGGTTCCAGAACCGGAAGAAACCCTGGATATTCGGATCGGATCCCAGGCTTCCATAAAAGAGGATGCGATGCTGCCGATACGAATCCGTACCGTATTGCCGGAAGTAATCGATGTCCTGGCCGGAGGGAATCAGAATTTTGTCGATCTCCGGCCATAGGTCGCCCAAAACCCGGAGATCTGATCGGGAGATGGCGATGTGCAAATCGGCGCAGCCGAGGGCCTCGATCTCCAATTCCTTGTAGCGGGCCAATTCTTTTTGTTCGGAGGCGGCCAGAGGTTCTCCGTACTCCCGGATCAATTCCTGCCGTTTTTTGTCGAACATGATGTCGATGGTATCGATTACCTTAAAACAGTCTTTCGGGAGCCTGCCAAGATATGAAGCGGCGAACCAGTATTCCATCTGTACGATGTCGTAGTTTCCCTGTTGAATAATCCTGTCCAATATCCGGAAATAGCGCCGGTGCGTGTAGTGGGAATAGAGAACCGGAGTGTGTAAGAATTTTTTCGCCAAAAAAAATTTCAACGAATGAAAGCGAGAGCGCACTCTCTTGTGCCGGGCGTTGATGGTGACGATAGGAAAAAAGCGGTCGCACAGAGAAGGGACATTCGCCATAGACTCCCGCAATTGGATTTTATCCTTCACATAGGTCGCCACATCGACGGTATGTTCCTGCGCCAACCGCTTGATCATGTTGATCAACCGGTCCTGGCTGGCCATCACTTTGGGATACAATGCAATAGGATGGACGATTAGAATTCGTTTTCGAGTCATCCCTCTCTGGATTGGTGATGGGGAATGTGGGTCAACAGTACAGGCAAGCCCTGGAAAAACGAGTAGATGACGCGGCAACGGTCGCATTCCAGCTTACCGTTCTCAGGCGTCAAATCGCCCTTGCAAACGGGACACACCACCGGCACCGGTACATCCCGGGTCATCGTTCCGGTTTCCTCCGGCCCTTTTTTGCAATGGACGAACAGACTGTAGCCTTTTGACTTGATGAAGCGGCCGATGAGAGCTTCGTAAATCCGGTTGAGCTGGATGAAAAAAAAGCGCTTGATGAAACGTCCGGTGAATTGCCGCTCGTGCAGCCGTAGCCAGGGAAAATGGGTGGTGATGTTCACTTCGTGGAAATAGTTCTCCAACAACTCCTGCAATTCATCAGGGGAATAATGACGAAGATGGTAGGGATTGTTCACCGGAACGACATCGCGATTCGGAGTGGTGAAATAGAGCGAACCTCCGGGCCGGAGCACCCTGCTCATTTCATAAATGGCTTTTTCATCGTTTTCGATGTGCTCGATCACTTCGATCATGGTGATGCGATCGATGGAGTTATCGGGAAAGGGTAATTCCTCGGCATTGGCAAAATAGAGGGAAACCTGTCGTTCCCGCAACGCTTTCAATATCTGGTCGGTCCAACCCAACACGCCGCCGGATTCGGTCAAGAGATCGATTCCGATCAATTCCCGGCACGTCATATCTTTGGTATAGGGCAGTTCCCGGCAACCGATGTCCAGCACGACTTCGTCTTCCCGCAAGCCGCGGCGGATGAAGGTTCGCTTGTGGCTGAACGCGGTATTGTAAAAGAAAAACCTGTAGAGGGCATTGGGATTCCCTCCGGGTTTCAACAATGCTCTGGCGATTTTTTTTATAAGTTTCATCTGGATACCTCTTCTTTTGGTGTTCAGGGTTTTACAAAATGAATGATGGGATCTCTGGGCACAGCTCCCACATCTGGATCGAGCACACGGTAGCCCAGCTCTTCCAGCATACGGCAGGTCCGTTCGACGCCCGCGTGATACCAGCGGCCGGGCCGGGGTTCGTCGTTTTCGCGTTCAAGATCGTACTTCGGGGGAACGCCGTATTTTTTGGTCATTTTCCATTGAAGATTCCACAACCATAGTTTGAATTTGTTTTTGGGCTTCAGGACATTGATGATATTCAATTTGTCCTTGTTGTCGATTGCGGCGTTGAATTTTTCGTAATCCGCCACCATGGCGAAACAATGGGCGCCGGATTTGAGTTTGGGGTAGATGTTTCTCATGTACTCCGTGATTCCGTCGAAGGAGATGTGACATAGAGTGCCGAACGTGAACAGATAGTCGAAATGGTTCTCCGGCAACATGGAGCAACTGAAATCGTCCACCTGAACATAATTCACATGTTCAACCGGGCCGATATAACTCCAGAAGCCGTTATGCTCCGCCGGCAACGCGTCCAGGCACCACAATTCCCTGGCGCGCAGCATGGTTTTGGTCCAGGC
>JAHELQ010000571.1 GCA_024644125.1 Candidatus Aminicenantota bacterium
GCACGTCAAAAGCTCCACATACCGGTCCATCGACACGGCTACCAGAGTATCCTTCCCCACTCCTTTTTGCGCCAGATAGCCTGCCATTCTGCCAGCCCGGAGTTTCAGCTCTCCATAGGTCGCCTGGAGCTCCGCCTCGCCGTCAACAGAGGGGCCGATCACCGCCAACCGGTCGGGGTAGAGCGACGCCTGCCGGTCAAAATAGGAATGAATGGTCGCCCCTTCCGGCGGAACGCCGTCTGCGGGGGAATTAAATTCATGAAGAATGGTATGCGTTTCCTCTTCCGTGATGATGGCGATGTCCCGGAGCAGGATCTGCGGTTTTGCTGCGGCAGTCCGCAGGATATGGCGATAATAGCCTACGAAGCGCTCGATCGTGTGTTTTGCGAAAAGTGCGTTGTCGTATTGGACTAAAAAACAAATATCCCGCCCTTCCTGCCACCCGTGCCAGGCGAGGTCGAATTTGGCGCGCACAAGACCGGACTCCAATGCCGATACCGTGACGCCGGGAATGTCGAGCGACGCATCATCGATGTTTTGCCAGGCGAACATGACATCGAACAATGGATTGCGGCCGGCATCGGTGATCATTCCCAGATCGGCGACCAACCGGTCGAACGGGTAATCCTGATGATCGAAGGCCCGGATGGCGGTTTCTTTGACAGTCCGCAGAAAACTGTCGAAGGAAATGTCGTCTCGAAGCGCCATTCGTAACGCCAGAGTCTGGACGAACATGCCTACCACTGCTTCCAATTCCGGAGCCGGACGGCCGGCAACCGGAGTTCCCACTACGATATCCATCTGCCCGGTGATTTTCCCGAGAAAAACGGCTTGCGCCGCCAGGAGAAACATGTAGAGCGTGGCCTGACCACTCGCCGCCGCATGCATCACAAAATCGCTCTCATCGGAATCGAGAACGAACTCGAGCGCCTCTCCGGTCATCGCGCCGTTTTGCCGACGGGGAAAATCAAGCGGCAGATCCAACCGCGGAATCTCGCCCGAGAATTGCTCCAGCCAGAACCTTTTCTGCCCATCCAGCGCTTCAATAAAATCAGGCCGCTGTTGCCATTCGGCGAAGTCCCGGTAACGCAGGACCGGCTCCGGCAACCGGGCGTCCCGCGACAGGGCCGAGAATTCTCGAATCACGACGGCAAGCGACATTCCGTCGCATACAATATGATGAAAGTCAACCATCAACCAATAACGGCGGTCCGCCAACCGGACCAATCCCACCCTGAACAACGGCGGCATCTCCAGATCGAACGGACGGACAAACCGCGCCATCGTCCGGCGGCAGTCGCTCGAGTCCTCATCGAGTGTCAATTCCTCCACGGCGAACGCCGCTTCGGGGTGAATCCGCTGGACCGGGAAGCCGTCGATAACTCGAAACGACGTTCTCAACATCTCGTGACGGCGGATCAACTCCCCGATACTCTGTTCCAGGCGCGGAATTTCGAGCGCCCCCTCCAGCTCGTAACCGGCTGTTTCATTGTACAGGGTCGATTCAGGGTTCAGGATTTGCAAGAGGTACAACCGCCCCTGGGACGGAGTGACCGGATAATAGTCCTTTTTTTCCGCCGCCGGTATCTCCAGATAGCGCAATGGCCGCTGCGCCCGGATCAAACGGGCCAGCCCCCGGATGGTGGGATAGTTGAAAAAGTCCACCAGCGACACCTTCACGTGAAATTCCCGGGCGATTCTGGATACGCACGCAGTCGCCTTGAGCGAGTGGCCCCCGAGATCGAAGAAGCTTGCGTCGATACCGATGACGTCCTCAGGCAGTTTCAGTAGTTCCGCCCACAACATCGCCAGTTCGAATTCCAACCGGTCGCAAGGAGCCGTGTAATCCCCCGCTCCCCGCGATCCTGTCCGCAAAAGGGCGCGTGTGTCCACTTTGCCGCTGGGAGCAAGTGGTAACGCGTCCAGAAAAAACAACTTTCCCGGGATCATGTAAGCGGGCAATCGCGCCGCCAGAAATCCTCGAATGTCGAGAGGATCCGATTCCTCAGGCAAGCCCAGGATATAGGCCCGCAATTCCACTTCTCCTACGCCATCTTCGAAAGGGATCACGATCGCATCCGTCACGCCGGGGTAGAGAAGGAGATGATGCTCGACATCCCCTACTTCGATTCGGTACCCGCGGATCTTGACTTGCGAATCCAGCCTGCCGATGTACTCGATGACGCCATCCGCCCTACGCCGCGCCAGATCGCCGGTGGCGTAGATCTTTGCCCCCGGAACGAACGGGTCGTCGATGAATCGCTGCGCCGTCAGGTCCGGCCGGTTGAGATACCCGCGGGCCAGGCCCGCGCCGCCGATGAACATCTGCCCAACGGCATTGAAGGGAACCGGCCGCAGTCGGTCATCACAAATATAAATCCGGCCGTTGCCCACAGGCTCGCCCACCGGAACCGCGTCCCTCCGGTCGCGCTCTACGTCGAACAAATAATGCATGCAACCTACAGTCGCTTCGGTGGGGCCGTACTCATTGTAGATCTTCACCAAGCCCGGATAACTCCCGGTCAACCAGCGGGCGACGGACGCTTCCAATTGTTCCCCTCCGACAATCACTGTCAACGGCCGCGTCTGGAACCGAAGCTCGGGATACCCGGTTTGCAACAGTTTGAGATGTGACGGAGTGGCTTTGACGAGGCCGGCGATACCGTCTGCGAGTATCCGGTAGATGGGCGCCTCGTCCCCTTGCGTCTGTTCCCGGTACACAACGATGGCATTCCCGGTCGCCAACGGCAAAAACAGCGAGGTGATGGTCATGTCGAATGCCAGCGCGGTGTATAGGGGGATGTACACGATTTCCGCTCTCTCTTGCAAATAATGTCGCGCGCTCCAGTCAATATAATTGACAAGGCTCCGGTGTTCGATCATCACCCCTTTGGGGGTTCCCGAGGTGCCGGAGGTGTAGATGACATAGGCCAACCGTCCGGGATCGACGGGCAGCGACGGTAGTGTCTCTCCATAGCGGGCGAGATCTCCCTCATCGTGCTGCAACTTCAATTTGCCCGCCCCGGAAGCGACTGCGGCTCGCCGTTTGTTCACATAGATCAGCACATCGTAGCGGAATTTGGTCAGTTCGTTTTCGATGGTGAAGATTTTATCGGATATCTCCACCCGCTCGATGCCGGGGATCTCCGAGGCCAGATCGTGAAAAAACCCCCGCCCGACGAAGAGTTCACTCTCCCAATCCAATTTGGCGGTCCGCCCCCGGCCGGGGTGTTTCCGTTTGAAATCCGCCAGATCACGGATCAGATCCTGTTTGCGCTCCAGATCCATCACATCGCCGATGAAGAGGCAACCCTTCATCGCCAGTTTCACTACCGCCCCTGCGATGACTTTCCGCAAATAATTCAAGCCGTGGAACGACTGGACAACACTATTGACGATCACCAGATCAAACTCCCCCGCTTCCAGGCGGTCGATGTGGTGGGCGGGCACGGCGGAGAGGGTGATATTGGAAATTCCCTCGGCCTCGACGCGCTGCCGGTTGCGACGGATCATTCCTTCGGACAAATCCGTGCCATAATAAAAGGCTGTTTTGGGGGCGATGGCG
>JAHELQ010000572.1:0-605 GCA_024644125.1 Candidatus Aminicenantota bacterium
CCAATCATCGAAGCCACGACTCTCGATACGAGGTTGCATCGATCGAGACGAGATCGGCATCTCAAGACGAAGGAGACTCGACGAGCTCAAAGAGATAGAGAGATTCATTATCTCCAGTTATCGTTCCTAAATAATCTTTGTACTCGGGGCGATAACACATTGGACGCACTTTACCCTCATATTCGTAGGACCCGATTAGATTTAAATCCGTTTTCCTGTACACGTCCATCATTTGCTCTTTCTTTGAATTTTGATAGATATATTTATATGTATCATTGTCTTCAAAGATTTCACCGAAGCCGCCGTAGATCATATAGTTGTTACCTTTCCCAGTTTTTTGAACAGAAACGCTCCAAAAATCTACATCTCGTTTAAATTCCCAAATTTTCTTTTTTGTCTTCAAGTCGAGCCTTTCGAGATGGTAATCTGTTGACTTCATGATCAGCAATTCTTCATTTGATACCATATATGCGTTAGAACCAACAAATATTTTCCCAAGATCTGGAGTTGAAAGGTAATCATTCTAATAGAATTTTTCTAAAACATTAAATTGCATGTCCGTTCTGAAAAAAAGCTCAGGCGAATTGTCAATCTTAAATAAAAAG
>JAHELQ010000572.1:615-3565 GCA_024644125.1 Candidatus Aminicenantota bacterium
AGGCATAAATTTTAATGTAACTTGTTTCACAAATTCGCCTTCCGTCGAAAAAATATGCAAATCCCGGATTGTTTTAACATAGAGATTCGACTCATCACAAAAAATATCAGAAACGAGTATTTTGAATTCCCCCGGGCCTGCACCTTTTTTACCGATTCGTTTTATAAAATTAAGGTTCCTGTCAAGGATTGAAACCGAAAGAAGCTTCCAATCTGCAACATAAACATAATCTTTGTTTTTGCAAATTTTAATAATGGATGAAAAAAAATAAGGGGAATCAATTTCTTCCCCCTTAAAAACCTTTTTTATTTTAGTGATAATTTTGCCTTTCTTAATGTGCTCCGGTCCGCATCCCACCATCGAGACAAACATAATACAGAGAATTAAACTAAATACGGCCAAGAAACTTAAGCGCTTGCCACATGATGTCATCTTGCTCACCCTCTCTTGTCATTTTAAAGGCTGTGGGATTTTTGTCTATGATCTCCACATAGGTCTTCATATCTTTTAACACTCTTTTTTGAGTCGCACTGCACTTTTTTCTTTTTAACTCCTCAGAATACCCGTTCCCGTCAATAATACTGAGGTAACAATCCGTACAGAACCTCACAGCCCAGCAATTCTGGCAATCGCCGGTATTCTCGATGTACCCTTCAATAAGTTGAAATATTTTATCGATATCGAATCCATCTTCGATATTGCCAATATTGAAGTTCCAATTGATCTTCTCGCACAAATGAAAGTTTCCATCTGTATCGACCAATACTTTCTGAAGCCCTGGGAGACAGATTCCATTTGGGAAGACTTTGTCGGATATTGGGCAGACATGTCGGCTATGAATCGATTCCACAGTCCTATAAAACAATCCATTCAATGTATGATCGTTTTCTCCTGAGATCATCTTTTGAATATAGTCATTTTTGAGCAATTCCTCTTGGGCATCTCTTTTTTTTCTTTCAACCTCCATGTCAAAATTATCCAAAAAATCAGTATCATCTTGATTGACAGCAGCAAAAAAATATATTCGGTTCTCGCCTAAAAATTTGCTGCGGAAATAATCCACTGTTTCAGTCAATCGGTATTCGGGAGCACATACAATCGAGAAGCCGACCCGCCTTTTATAGTATTCTTTATCGAGTTCGCGAATTCTCGATGCCCCATCGAAGACCATCTCGTAAGAACTCTCTCCTGTGATGCAATGCCGGTAGCGATCATTAATCTCTTTTGGCCCATCGAGGCTTATGAGAAGGTTAAAATCATATTCTATCAACTTCTTAATATTTGAATCGGTCAATTGAGAACCATTCGTCGTCACTGAAAAGAGAAATCTCGAAAAGATATCGGAATACTCTTTTTTTACATACTCGACAGAGCGGAATATTTTTTCCGCTTCGAGTAAAGGCTCACCACCATAAAAACCCAGAGTTATATCGATGTTTGTCTGCTCAATATAGTGACTTGAACTCTGCACAAGAAAATCGATCGATTTTTTAATCAAAGGCCAACTCATAGATCTGTTTGCATGCTGGCGGACATAATCACTCCCGCGTGTGAACTTGCAATAGGAACATCGAAAATTACAATTTTCAGTTATATTCAATATCAAATGGCGGATAAGATTCCTGGTAAGAGCCGAGTATTCACTCTTAGAAAAAGGGAAATGGAGTGAAAAATTTTGTTTGGTTTTAAAGATCCCGTATTTCTCTTGAAAATCCTGAATATTCGAGAGGGCCTCGTTTATCTTTTCCTCCGGGAAGCGATCAATCAATTTACCAATAACTCCTCCAGCAGGTCTCGTTGTATCATATTGGTCTAAAACCTGATACAGGACAGGATCGACTTCCATCAGGTTGTTAGTGTAAATGTCATAGCAATATCGCTTTCCGTTGGCTTCGAATAGTTTAATCCATAAGTCTTCGTTCATATTGTCCTTTTGAAGAAGCGGCCATCGAATGAGGATATCAATCGATGGCCGATCTAATTTTGCTTCAAGGGCAAATCAAGATTGCTCAATTCCAGCAGCGAAGCCAGCTTGCCAATCTTCAGAAGTAGCACCGCAACCGCAACCGCAGCCGATGAGATTTGACTCAAGAATATTGTTGGATTCGTGCATCGATGGTATTAATCTAATCATCTTGATGCCTCCTTTGGGTTGAAATCTTTACTAATTAGTAGAAAGGGAAATCAGATCCCTGACCAATCAACCTTCACCATCACTGAATGTTCCGGCTTCGTAAACAGAACCGACATCAGAAGAGTATCCACTGCAATTGCAGCCGCATTTGCAGATGGGTTCGTTGGTGATGATGTGATCGAAGGGCATGGGCGCGAAAATCTTTATCATAATATTGTCTCCTGAAAAAAAATAATTTTACCCTATAATAAAAACGAATGTCAACAATAATTTCATTTTGCTACACTTTTGTTACATCTGGAAGAATCTGTGAGAAAGAGTGAAGGGTAGGATAGATAGACAAGTGGGCTGGTTAAAAAAAAGAACCTTGCCTGGATTGGAAAAAAATGAAAATTTATATTATATTTGATAACGAAGTGTTGGACAGGAACAGGAGGAGAGAAAAGGATGGGAAAGATTGGGAAAGTGATTTTTATTGTCGTTGTCCTGGCGTTTGGAATGAAGTATGGGATCGCCGATGATGGCAGGAAATGGGAAGTCGATCTAGAGAGCGGCTGGGTGTCTAGCGGGTATAATGATGTGCAGATTCCCAATGTGACGGGGACTCGGTTTTCGTTATCCGATGATCTCGATGTGAAGGGGAGGATGTACTTCCGGTTCAGGGCGACGTACCGGATCAATCCCAAACATCATGTGAGCGTGTTGATCGCGCCGTTGACGTTGCGGGCATCTGGGGTTCTGGACAAGACGGTGATGTTTGAGCAGGCGGTATTCCCGGCGTTTGAAGCGGTGGATGGGGTGTATCGTTTTAATTCG
>JAHELQ010000573.1 GCA_024644125.1 Candidatus Aminicenantota bacterium
CTGATTTGTTTATTATTGATTTACAGATTAAAGAAAATCGAAAGCCCACGTTCGCTTTTATAAAAGATCTTATGAAAAATCGTCATTATAAAGATATTCCGATATTAATTGTGTCCGCCTATGTTTCGTCCAATGATATTTCAACGGAATTGCCGGAATTTAACCTGGAAAATACCATTTCGAAGCCCTTCAATGTCGAGACAATATCTACAAAAATAAAGGCGTTATTGAAGGAGAAGAAATAGTCGGCTGTTCATCTGTTTTTTAGTTATTCTCTAAAAATCTATATGTTTTTTGATTAAACCGCATATAATATTCTTTTTTTTAAACCCTCTTTCTACTCATTTAAATCTTCAATCCAGAGGTTATTCCGCGATGAGGGATTCGATGGCTTTTTTTAGGGTGGGTTTGTCGCGCAGGGGGAGGCCGAAGTGGCGGAGGGTGCCGGCGCGGTCGATGAGCCAGTAGGAGGGGATGAGGTTGACGTTGTATAGGCGGGCGGTGGGGTCTGACCAGCCGTTGTTGGTGAAGAGGAGTTTCCAGGGGAGGGGGGTGTTTTTCAGGAAGGTCTGGAGATCTTCGGGATTGGAATCGAGGCTGATGCCCAGGATGTCGAAGCCTTTGTCTTTGAATTCGGCGTAGAATTCCTTGAGGTGGGGGAGTCCTTCGCGGCAAGGGGGGCACCAGGTGGCCCAGAAGTCGATGAGGATCACTTTGCCTTTTTGTTTGGAGAGGGTGTAGGCGGAGCCGTCCATGAGGGTGACGGTGAAGTCTTTGGCGGGTTTGTCGATGCCGATGTTGTCTTTGACGCGCTGGATGGCGGCGGCGTAGCGTTTGTCGTTGTGAAGGGGTTTGTATTGGTCGTCGTTTAGTTCTGTGTAGGAGAGGAAGCCGCGGTCGATGGCTGTGTCGAGCCAGGCGAAGGCTTTGTCGAGGTCGTTGAGTTTGATACAGATGGAGACGATGGCCAGGCAATGCCAGGGGGATTTGCGTTTGGAGAGATCGGCGCGTTTGATGGCGGCGATGAGGGCTTCGGGGTATTTTCCCAATTGCTCGAGGGTCTCGTATTTGTATTGGAAGAGTTTGTCGGATTCGCCGTGTTCCTCGATGGCTTTTTCGATGATGGTCAGGGCTTTGGCGTGGTCGCCTGTTTTTTTGACCCTGCTGTATTCCACCAGCAGGTCGTCGAGGGAAGCGAACAATCCCGCGGTGAAGAGGACGATTAAGATTGCGGCACACATTGTCGTGAATTTTTTCATCTTGTACTCCTTTATTATGTATCTCTGCGTGGGTTATGATACCACCGGCTCCATTCCAAAGTCAATCCGGCCGGGAGGTTAAAAAAAATCGCCGGCGTGGTATAATGTGGCCTATTCGGTAACGCCGATCTGCTTGGTCGAGGAGGATACCCTGGAAATGAAGCGGTTTGACTGGAAGAGTTTTATTAGTTTCGGATTGTTTTTTTCGTTTATGGTTATGTCGATTACCGGCGTGGTATTGTATATCGCTCCTCCGGGACGGGTGGCCAGATGGGTGAATTGGGAATTTGTAAAATTGCCGCTGGACGCGTGGCAAGCGCTTCATACCAATTTTTCGTACCTTTTTTTAATATTGGCTGTGTTTCATTTATTTTCCATCAATTGGCAGGTGTTCTGGAGTTATGTGAGAAAGAAGGCGGCATACGGGATTCACCGGAAACGGGAGTTGGCGGCGGGATTATTGTTGTTCGCGGTTGTGTTGTTGGGGACGTTGTATAAGGCGCCTCCGTTGCAAACGGTCATGGATGTGGGGGGATATTTTTCCGATTCCTGGCAAGCGGAGGATGAAAAAGCTCCGGCGCCGCATACCGAGTCGATGACGATTGCCGAGGTTTCGGAAAAATTGCTGAACCTGTCCCCGGAAGAGATCATCGGGAAACTCGAGATGACGGGGATACGAAATGTGGAGAGGGATCAGACCTTGAGGCAAATCGGGGAGGAGAGCGGCAAATCGCCGTTGGAGATTTACCGAATCATCTCTCGCTGAGATAAAACGCGGAATGAAATAAATCATTTTTTTTATGCCGGATATTTTTGGCAATACAACCGAATCGCCTATTTTCGGATTGAAAAATTAATCTGGATATGATATGCATTTATTTTACAGAATCTGGGATATAGTGTTTAGACAAATTATAAGAAAAGGAGATACAATGAAATCCAAAAAACTTACCAAAAGTTTATCTTTAAACAAACAGACGGTTGTACATCTGGATTGGGAAGATTTAAAAAGTCTGAACGGAGGAGGAGTGTTTACCGATTTTTGCCCTCCGACAACAGTCTGCGTACGTACCGAGAATACGTGTGAACCGTAAATTCCGTTTGGACTGCATTGATTGAAATTTCGGGGCGGATATCGTGTCCGCCCTTTTTTATATTTTATTTGCAGTAGGTATCGATTGCTGCTGCCGCGTCCTTGAAGCCGAGTTCGAGGGCTTTTTTCAGGTTTTCGCATCCATCGGGGATGTAATTATTCTTGATCCTGGCCATACCTTCGTAATAATGGATGGCCGCTTCTTCCTGGCTTCCCAACTCGTTTTCGCAATCTTTGAGATCTTGCAACGCTCCGAGATAGTCTTCTAGATGGTATCTGGCAATGCCGCGGTAGAAGCGGGCGATGGTCAACCCTTTGTTGGCGTCAAGCGTTTTGTCGAAATAATGAAGCGCGCTCTCGTACTGGCCGCGATCGAATTCCAGCCTTCCCAACTGGTAAAACGCGGCGTGATTGTTTGGGGCGAGGCGAGTCGAGGTTTTGTAATCGTCGATCCCCCCCTGGCGGTCGCCCATCTTCAGCTTCGCGGCGGCGCGTTTGTTGTAGGCGTCGTAGAGAACGGCAGATTTTGTTGTATTTTTTATCAAGTTTATGTAGCGGCCGTAGTCGTCGATGGCTCCTTCGAAGTCTTTCCGCCTGGTTTTTAGGTTGGCGCGGTCCCAGACGGCTTCGGCGTGATCCGGGTTGAGCTCGATGGTT
This sequence comes from Candidatus Aminicenantota bacterium, assembly GCA_024644125.1. Taxonomy (GTDB): domain Bacteria; phylum Acidobacteriota; class Aminicenantia; order UBA2199; family UBA2199; genus JAHELQ01. Next base: position 3,010 of record JAHELQ010000573.1, read on the forward strand.
CGGTCGAGATCGTTCATAGCCCCCGCTTCGTCGTCGATTCGCCATTTGGCGATCGCTCGCTGGTAATAGGCTTCGCGTCGTTGGGGATCTTTTTGGATCACCTGGTCGAAAAGTTGTATGGCTGCCTGGTTGTTGCCGCTTTCCATCATGCGGATGGCGGATTGAAAATCCTTCTCGAATTTCTGTTCTTCCAATGTCTGCCCCAGCGGCGCGCCGGCGTATAGGAAGATAATACTCGATAGTATGATCGTGATTCCTCGAATCATTGGGTCCTCCTGTCACAACAGGATATTGTAGCTGAAATCGTCTTTCGATGCAATCTCCAATTGTTCGAGGGGGGGGGACGGTCAATTTCAAGGAGCTTGTGGCGGCGCGCGGGAGAAGTTGACTGAATTAAAATCGTGAACTAAAACATCAGGGGCGCGATTGGGAGTCATGACGTTTTATTCCACCCGCATCATGTGGGTAAAGTTTGAATATCAGCTTATCCGGTGGTTCATAATTTTGGTGGTTTTAATGTAACCGGCTTTGTGTTATTCAAAAACTGTTTCCCTT
>JAHELQ010000098.1 GCA_024644125.1 Candidatus Aminicenantota bacterium
CCACTGGTACCTGAGGTGTAGATGGCGTAGGCGGCGTCGCCCGGAAGAATTCCGGCATCGGGATTGCCGGTAGGGAATGAATCCGGGGATATGGCGTCCAGGGATACGACCGGCAAGGACACATCCACCTCACGGCTCCGGACAATCGCCATCGCCGCTCCGCTATGATGCAAAATATATGACAACCTATCCGGCGGATAGTGAGGATCCACCGGAACATAAGCGGCTCCAGCCTTTAAAACGGCGATAATTGTAACCGCGATATCTATAGGATCTTCCAGCAAGACCGCCGCAAGCGTGCCGCGCACCGCGCCATGGGCGATTAAATAATGGGCCAGGCGGTTGGCCGCCCGGTTCAACTCTTCGTAAGTGTATACCAGGCTCTCGGCCGGAAGAATACCGTTCTGTCCGGTGGCGGGAATTATCAAAGCTTTCTGATTGGGACTACGCGCGACCTGTTCTTCGAAGAGCTTCGGCAGTGTATCGCCGGCCGGGTTTGAATGGATGGCGCCGCTCCATAGGTAGAGCATGCGTTCTTTTTCCTCGGTTGTCAGCAAGTCCTCTTTTTTGACCTCCACAGAGGGACGGTTGACGATGTGCTGAAGCGCCGCCTCAAAATACCCGGCCAACCGCTGAACTTCATCCTCGCTTAAAAGAGAGGGAGAATAGAGCAGTATGAGATCAAATTTTCCCAGGCCCGCGTCTATTGTGATATCGAACAGAGTATTGGTGGCGCCGCCGCCATAACCGGGCGCCTCGATCCGGGATACGCCCCCGTCTCCTTGCCGGCGGTACAACGCGTCGGCGCCGGCGAACACGTGGAAATCAATGAAGTTGAACACCGTGTCAAAGAGAGGATTCACTCCTTTGGGCCGCTCTCCCGACAACCGGACAATCTCAAAGAAGCTGAGATGCTCATACCGCTTGAGCTCCACCAATTTTTGATCCACCAGACGGAGAAATCCGCGCCAATCGAGCCCCGCCGGGATTTTCAAACGCACCGGCAGGGTATTCAGGAAGCAACCGAGCATCCATTGGCTATCGGGAGATTCCGGACGGTTATTGGTGATGAGTCCGGCCAAAATATCGTTTTCATAGGACAACATCGACAACATGTACATATAGGCGGCAAAACAAATATTTTTCACCGCGGAATTCTCCCTCCGGGCAGCCGCCTTGATTTGATTCAGAAATTCTGTTCCCAACGATCGGCGGATAGAATGACCGGTTGTAAACCCTGGCGACTCAGCCTGAGTTGCGGGAAATGGAAGCCGGTGATAGCCGTCCAACTCCCGCCGCCAGAAATCGAGCACTGCTTCATCCTCTTTGGCCTCCAATTGCCGGAGGACAAAATTTTTGTATGTACAGGGCAATGGCGCCGGCATGTAGTCCGCGTCAGTTGTCAACGCGAGGTAGGTCTCATAGAGTTCTTTCAGAAACACAGCCGAACTCCAGCCGTCAGTCATGGCGTGGTGGCAACTCCAGGCAAAAGCGATATCGCCGCCTGCCAGGGAGAATGTCCTCAAGCGCCACAGCGGCAAAAAGCGTTCAATTTCAAATGGTTGCAGGCGGTCTTCCACAAGAAATCCCGCGAGCGATTCCTCTTCCTCTTTTTGCCCAAGATCCGAGATATCCCGGTGGCGTATATCCAGAGGCACATCCCTGTATACCATCATGATGGATTCATCGAATCCGGTCATGTTAAAGCCCGTCCGAAGAATGGGATGACGGCGCGCCAACAAGCGCACCGCCCGTTCTAGCGTTTCAGCGGAAAAAGCCGTAATTTTAAGTCTCAGCATGTTCTGGTTGCAGTACATCCCCGATGCGGGATTCTGCGACGAGTGATAGATCATTCCCCGGGCGACGTCGCTCATGGGGTATACGTCTTCTATATTATCCCTGGTCAAAAAAGTTGTCATGGTGTGGTATCCTGCCGTTTACAATTGGTTGAGGAAGCGGTCTTTGAGATCTGCCATCTTGTCCAGGACCGCGTGATCCGGCTGTGCGCCGGCGTTTTCTTTTTTTTCGCCGATTTTGCGGGCAAACGTATCGATGGTGTCCGCCTCATAGAGCTCCACAATCTTGAACGAGGTCTGGAATTCCTGGTTTATCAGACTCAAGAGGCTGATGGAGCGAATGGAGTCTCCACCGGAATTGAAGAAATGATCGTGGATCCCCACCTTCTCCACCTCCAGAACTCTGGCCCATATTTCCGCCAATTTCCGCTGCACCGGATCCCGGGGAGCGACATACTCGTTTTGCGGGCGAATGATGAGAGCCGCCTTCGCCAATTGATTGCGATCCACCTTACCGTTGGCGGTCAGAGGCAATTCTCCCAATTCCTGGAAGTGACGGGGAACCATATAATCCGGTAACCGCCGCAGTAAAAATTCTTCCAATTCGGCGAACGCCAGGATTCCTGCCTTCCGGGGCACCAAAAAAGCCGCCAATAATTTATCCCCGCGACCTGTGTCATGGGCGACTACCACTGCTTCGGCTACATCCGGATGGGAGTGGAGGGCGTTCTCGATCTCCTGCAATTCAATGCGGTATCCCCTGATTTTCACCTGATCATCCATGCGCCCTATCAGCTCCAGAGTGCCATCCGGAAGCCACCGGCCGCAATCGCCACTGCGATACATTGTTTCACCCGGACGGAAGGGATTGTAGACAAACTTTTCAAACGTGAGCTCCGGTTTGTTCAGATACCCGCGGCTAATTCCTCTGCCTCCGACGCATAACTCCCCGGGTACGCCGACCGGTTGCAGCCGCAGCCTGCCATCCACCACATATACCATGGTATTTACGATTGGCGTGCCGATACCAATTTCTTCCCGGGCTTCCTGCCGCCGTTGCAAGGTGGTGGTAACGGCCGCTTCCGTGATGCCGTATTCGTTCACCACCTCGATCGCGGGATTCTTCTCTCTGGTGGCAGCCAATAGACTGGAAGACAACCGGTCGCCGCCTAGAGTCACCATTCGGACGCAGGCCGCCTCCGGGGCGGTGAGATGCTGAATCAACACATTGTACAATGTCGGCACGCACACAAGATGCGTGACCTTGCGTAGGGCGATCGTCGCGCATACCAACCGGATATCCCGGATCTCCTCCTCCCGTAGCAATACCACCGAGCCCCCGCCTATCATTGGTGTGAAGAAGCTGATGACAAAAGCATCGAACATGAACGACAGCAATTGCAGAGACACTGAATTCTCACTCAACTGGTAAACCTTACTGCGGGCCGCCAGGGTATTGACGATGTTGCGATGCTCCACCAACACGCCTTTGGGCCGGCCGGTGGTGCCGGATGTAAAAATAATATAAGCGGCGTCCTGGGGCTTGTGAACAGCCTGAGGATTTTTTTCGTTATCTGATTCCCGGCGCGCATCAACCGTTTGAACGCCCTCATATGAAACGCCGGCCTCCCCCTCGATCAATAGATACCGGGCGCCGCTCTCTTTTATCAAATAATTGAAACTATCACGGGGATACCCTGGATCCACCGGAAGATAGCATGCGCCGGTCTTGAGGATTGCCCAGAGCCCCACCGCCATATCGAGAGAGGGCTTCATCACGATGCAGACGATGTCGCCGGGTTTGACCGACAACTGCTTCAAATGATGAGCCAGGCGGTTGGCGCGTCTATTTAATTCATCGTAGCTAACACTCTCAATTCCATTCTCATTGTCACAACTTCCTAAAATCGCGAGCGCGTCCGGAACCCTTTCCACCTGAGCTTCAAATAGAGATGTCAGAGTGGCATCTCCAACGTCGTGCCCTAAGGGCCGGTTGAACTCGTCGAGCAATCGCTTCCGTTCTTCCGGCGAAACGATATCCACATCGTCAGGGAAGACATTCACATCCCGCAGCATGTGTTCCAATAGCAACAAATAATGGCCGATGAAGCGCTGAATCGTCCCGGCGCCATAGAGAGGAGATTGATAGACGACAGCCCCTTCGACCCTGTCTTCATGGCAAAAAAACGCCCAGGTCAAGGCCGGAGAGAGGTGGGAAACATACGAGGGGTCATGGATATTATGAAGGTAAATCATCACGTCGAAGAGTCCCCGACCTTGCTCGATCGCCGGACAGTCCAATTGGCCGGTCAATAATTCCAGCGGATAATTCTGATGCTTCACTGCCGCCGCCAATGTGTCGCGGACCTGAAGCAACAACTCTTTAAAGGTGCAGGTGTCCTTGATATCAAACCGCAACGGAAGGTATTTATTGATAAAATCACCTTCAACCGCTTGACGGTAGATGGGCGTCCCCAAAAGCACATCGCTCTGGTTGGAGTAACGGGACAGAAGAGCAGCTAGCACTGCTGTCAAAATCATGAACAACCGCTTGTCGGAGCCGTTGCCGAGTCTTCGAATCCCTTCTTCCAACGCCGCATCCAATTGGAAGCGCTCTTCGAGTAATTCACTTCCACTTCCGGGCAAATGGCGGTCCACAGGAAATCTGCTGTCTGGCAACCGCCCATCCAATTGCTCCAACCAGAATGTCTTGTATTGGGCAAACTGCCTTGAATCAATAGTCGTTATTTGTTGATCTGTCGCGCTCATGTCCGAATATCCTCCTTAGAATCCAAAATCGCCGTCATCTGAGCTTGTGATATCGGCGCACACAAAATCGCCGACGTTGAAGTTTTCATTGACATAGGTACTTGCATCGTCCAGTTCCGCCAGGCGCGGAACCGCGTGTTTGTGAAGCCGGTGCCACCGTTCGTCAGCCTGGTAAATTTCGTGCAGGCTGTATGGATTGGGGATGCCAAGTTTTTCACAATGTTCCACAAAGCGGAACGCCCGGCTATACATGTCGCGGCGGTTGGGAACGCCATCCACGTAAAAACTCTCCATAATCAGCATCTCTCTCGCCCACTCGGGATAGAGACGCTTGCGAAGGGGCGCCCACTCATCTGTTTTCGCCTGTCCGGTGTAACCACAAATAAAGGTATTGCATTCCGCCTGGTAAATATAGTCTTTGAGGCGTTCCACCAGATCCAGGGTTTGCTGAAAATCCTCTTCCGTTTCGCCCGGATGGCCGATAACCCAATAGGTTGTAGTCTTGATGCCCGCCATTGCCAGACTGAAAAGGGATTCTTCGATCAATTGGGGGGTGATATGTTTCCCCATGTGATCCAATACCCGTTGGGAACCGCTCTCCACTCCCAAACGAGCCCTGTAATACCCTCCCCGCCTCCAGAGAAGGGTAGTCTCGCGATCGGTCACCTCTTTGCCCACTCGCAAATACCCATCCCAATAGATGGATACACCCGCGTCGATCAAGGCCCGGGAAAGATCGTCGGCGGCATAATTGAGCAGCGAATCGTTCATGAAAAACAATTGCACGCCATACCGGCGATGGAGGCCGACCATCTCATCGGCTGTTTGCCGCGAGTCTTTCGCCTTGTAGTCGCCGTAGAACGACCGGACATTACAAAAACTGCAACGGAAGGGACAACTCTTGGACGCCTGGCCCGAGAGATAGGGATACAGATTCTGCACATCAAAATCCGACATATCGGGCATGGTGAGAGGCGAAAATCCGAGGGTCTCGCCGCCGCAGTCCTGAAGCGTCACCACTTTTTTATCTCGAGGAATCTCTCCGGTCAGCAACCGGTGGAGTAGATTCTGCCCTTCTCCTATCACGATGTGGTCGATATACGGGGTCCGCTCCACAAAATAATCAAAATTGGGAGTTCCCTGAAACAACACATCGGCGAAAATACTCCCTCCCATCACGGTCAAAATATCCGGAAACACCTCTTTCGCCAACCGGAAACCATAAAGAGACGGCCCTACAGTATCGCGCATCACCGATATCCCAAATACATCAGGCTGTTCTTCGGAAAGCAACCGCCGGAGAAAGGAATCCAGCTTCGAGTAAAATTCGTCGAAAATGGCGCTGAGTTCACGCGCCTGCTTTAGGTCAATGGGAACAAAAAAGGTCTGGTATACGAGAATTTTCACCAGCTCCAGATAGTGAGCCTCATCTTGTTTGTGAATATGAGCTGTCATATGATTACGCAACACATCGTGTCCCAGATTGTAGAAGTTCCCCTGTTGCTCCCTGGGCACCCACCGGCGGATCAGATCGAAATACCGGTCGTACAATTTGCGAAAACCGGGATCGGTATTGGCATCGATTGTCTTCACCCGAAAGCCTCTGGGCTCGAGAAAACTTTTCAGACATGCGATTCCCTGCGGTGGGACCAGCGGCGTCCAATACGGCAATAACTCCAACAGTATTTTTTCTCTTCCAACTTTGTTTTGTGTCATTGTACCTCGTTATTAAAATTCGAAATCGCCATCGTCATCCAAATGGGTATCTCCGGCTAATAGGACATTTCCCACTGCGAGCTTTTCCCCAAGCCTCGCATCCGCCATCGCCAACAGATCATCGATGGGGCACGCGGCCTCCTGCGGTATTGCCAGCAGCAATTGTTTGAACCGTTTTGCCGCTTGATTCATGGTTTCCGCTTCATATATATTGGCGTTGAATTCCAACTGCACCGACAGGATCTCGCGGGTATGCACAACCACGCTCAAGTTATAGCTACTCTCCACCAGTACCTCAAGATCCAACAACCGAAGTTGCCGGCCGATGTCGTCTTTCCGGCTTCTCCCTGTGGCCCGGTCCAATTGCGAAGACATTGGGTAGTTCTCAAATCCCATCACATGATCCAGAAGCGATTGTCGCAATGGGTGCCCCGCCTGGATATCGGCCAGGGGGAAATGGTGGTGGGGTTCGCTCTGAAGCGCCAGCTCCTGCAACTGACCGGCAAGGGCGACGAAGGTCCCGGCTCCGTCGAAACGGACTCGAACAGGGATGGCGTTGATAAACAACCCCACCATTGTCTCGATACCCTCTATCTCAGCCGGACGGCCGGAAACAACCGCGCCGAACACAATATCCCGCTTGCCGGTAAACGCGGCTAGAACCAGAGCCCAGGCCGCCTGTATCACGATATTTAAAGTCACCTCATGATCTGAAGCCAATCGATCGAGCGCGCGGGCGGCGGAAGAATCAATGCTGCAAACCACCTTATCCACGCTGTAACCTGCGTTGCGAAGATTGGGATTCTCTTTTTTGGGCAATCCCACAGGTTCCCGATACAGTTCGAGATACCGGTTCCAGAAGAGGCGGGAATTCTCCCTATCTTTACCTTCCAACCAACATATATAGGTCCTGTAAGGTTTCGGTTCCGTCAACCGGGCAGGTTCATTGTCCCTGAGACTATTGTAAAGCTCGAAAAAATCGGTGATCAAGATTCCGGCGCACCAGCCGTCCATCACGATATGATGATGATTCCAGGTAAAATAATATTCCTCCTGCTGGAGGCGTATCACCAGGAGCCGCATCAAAGAATCGCAGGACAGATCGTATGGCTTGAGGCGGTCCTCCTCTTTGAGCCGCAACGCCTGCCGGTTCCGCTCAGAGCCCGAAGCCAATGGGGATAGATCCACAAAAGAGAAATCCGCTTGCTGCCGTTCAAGCACCACCTGCAATGGCCGGTCAAATCCCTGGTGGACATACACGGTCCGCAGCACGTCATATCGGTCGAAAAGCGCCTGGAAGCTTCGCCGCACCAAAGCCGGATCCAACTCTCCTTGCAACCGGAAGGATATTTGCCCCTGGTACAGAGTGGAGTTTTCGTCGTACAAAGCATGATACAGCATCCCCTGCTGGGTGGGCGACAACCGGTAGATGTCCTGAACACGGTATCGATTGCATAGCTGTACCAATTGCTCCGCCGAAAGATCTTTATATGTGAAATCGGACGGTGAAAACGCCCGTTCTTTTTTTGATGTGCAAAAAGAGATAAGACTCTTCAACCGGCATTCGATCCTGGCGAGAACAGACCGTATGGTCTCTTCCTTGTATTGGCGGGAACTAAAAATGATAAAAAACTCCAATCGCCCGCCAGCGATCATCACGGAAATATTCCAATCATATAACCTAACACTTTTTGGATGCCTCTCGTTCCCCGCCATTTCGGAGGCGATGGCGAACGGCAACCGAGACACATCCGTATCAAACTGCCCCAAATAATTGAAGATCATGGGAGACCGTACAACAATCTCTTCTCTGTCCAGAAGTTCCCGGGGAGTCAGATTCGCGAGCACGCCATAGCCAATGCCGCGGTTTGGGACTTTACGCAACATTTCCTTGACGGTTGTTATATGAAGCCCCCAATCCGCGTGAGAGGCAATTGCGAACGCCGCCGGATAGGTGGATGTAAACCAGCCTACAGTCCGGGAAAGATCGATCCCAGCCTCGATTTCTTCCCTTCCGTGCCCTTCGAGAGTCACGAGAAGTCTATCGATCCCCCATTGTTCCCGCAGTCCCAGCGCCAGGGCGGTTAGGAGAATATCCTGGACTTCCGTTCCAAAAGCTTTGTGCACAGATGTTAACAATAGGTCGGTCTCGTCTTCTTCCAGAGAAAATGATAACGAAGCGGCATCGCAGACCAGGTTGGAGCCGTGAGAAAAATCCCTGGCCAACACACATGAATCGCCGGCTCTACGCCTGGTCTCCCGCCAATAGGGAATCTCGGCGAGAAGCTCTTCACTACGCGCATACTCATTCAATGAATTGGCCCAGACGCGGAAGGAATCGCTCTTTGGAGGCAATGCCAACGGTTTCCGGTCTCGGTGTTGGGCAAACAATCGGCCCATATCTTCGAACAAAATTCGCCAGGACACGCCGTCGGTCACCAGATGGTGGATCACGATGAGCAATCGATCGCTATCGCCCAAATGATACAACCCCAATTTCAGCAGAGGCCCCGCCTCAAGATCGATGCTCGCTTGCAGGCGGTCGGAGTATAACAGCAGCATCGCTTCGGGATCTGACGCGAGGGTGAGATCCTGCTCATCGATCTCGATCGAGACCTCTCCAGGGCCCAGATTTTCCTGGACAATACCGCCGTCCCCCCTCCGGAAGACCATCCGCAAGGCGTCGTGATGATCCATAAGTTTTGAAAAAACGGCGAAAATCTCATCTTTATCCAGCGGCTCGTCATATTTCATCATCACCGATTGATTAAAATGATGGCTGCTGGGGCAATCGCGTTTGAAAAATTCCAATTGGGCCGGAGTCAACAACACTCCGCCACAAACCGGTTCCTGGTCCACAATCCGGAGCGCGCGCTTCAGCAATGGCGCCAGACGTGCAATAGTGGGATTCTTGAAAATATCTTTCATCTCGACGCGGTAGCCTTCGCGATTGAGGCGGGATGCTACCTGGATGGACTTGATGGAATCACCCCCGCTCATAAAATAATTGTCATGGATACCGATGGGCGACCGCCCCAACACCTCCTGCCAGATCTGTTGAAGAAGAGACTCCTCAGCGGTCCGGGGAGCGGCGTATTCATTCTCTAAACCGGAAGGCGCGCTAGAGGGATCCGGCAAAGCCTTGAGGTCCACTTTTCCGTTGGCGGTGAGCGGCATGCGTTCCAGCGGCACAATATAGGACGGCACCATGAACGAGGGTAAAACGGTCTGCAATTGTTGGCGGATGGCGTCCACAGTCAGCACGCGATCTTCATAAGGGGACAGGTTCCGAAAAGTATCCCTGCCCGCGCGGTCCAGCCGCTTGCCATTACCGGGCCTCACTGCGTAGACATAACACAACGGAGTTCCTTCAAGCAGCATATCTTGTTCCACCAGACACTCGAAGCCATTGCCCTCCAGGAGCGCCGTAATGACGCCGAGATTTTCCTGCACATCTACCTCTACCACCGCCTGCCGGATTTTTTGCCAATCTCCGTCTTCAATTCCCCGCAACACATCCAACTCGGCTTTTTCCACATTGATTTTCAACAAATCCACCCGTTCGATGTTTTCTCGCTTCATGACCCGGGACAACGTATCAAGTTGAACAGTAAAAATTTTGGAACTAAAACGGTGGTCCAACAACTGGTCCGCCTGGGCCACCAATTCATCCATCCCGTCGAGCCCGGCGCCCTCCTGGTTGAGCATATAATTCCTCACCACCTCTTTTTCGGTATCAGCGTCAGCATATAGTCCGGAAAGTAACGAAAAACCTTCAAAAAAGGTGAACTCCGCATCTCCGGGGGTACCGGACAGGCCGCATGAATGCAGGTGCACATGAGGGCAATACAACTGGATATTCGCCGCCAGTCTCCGCCGGACATCGGGATTGGGTTCGAACGCGTGAAGCGTCTTGCCCGGGCTGACCGCCTGGGCGAACAATGTGAACAGACCGATGTTGGCCCCAACATCCAGGATGCAACCGTCGCCGTCAAACGCGATCCCGTATTTGCCGTACGCCTGCAACTCGAAAATCTCCCGGTAGATATAGTCGGTTTCATTTTTATTGATATGGGCCACCCGCAGGCCGTTGGGAAGCGGATACCGCTCCAATCCGTCAATGACGGGAAGGGCCCGCGGCTCAAGTACCGGGTATGCGGCCAGCGAATGGTTGCCGCCTTTATCTTGAACGACCGTTACTACGGCATCCCGGATTCCGGGGATTTTCTTCAATTGCAGAGCGACTTCCCCAGGTTCGGCGCGATAGCCGCGGATCTTGATCTGACGATCGATCCTTCCTAAAAAAACAATATTGCCGTCGTCAAGAAAACAGGCGCGATCGCCGGTACGGTACAATCGGCCAAAGTCTTTAGATCGCGTCATCGCGAACTGGTCTTCAGTCAATTGTGGGCGGTTCAGATATCCTCGCCCCAATCCCGGACCGCCGATGGCCAATTCTCCCGGCACTCCAATCGGTAGCGGATTGCCACGCCGGTCCAGAATAAAGATCCTGGCATTGCCAAAGGGCTTGCCGATAGGGATTTTGGGTGGAAGATCTCCTTCCGGGGGCAATGGATACACTGTCACTCCGATGGTTGCCTCGGATGGTCCGTAGTGGTTATAGATCCTCAGGCGGGGATGGTGCGACCGAACCTGTTCCAGCCAACGGGGATCCGAAGCTTCTCCTCCCAAAATCAATACTTTCCGAGGAGCGAAGGGTTGCTTGCCGCTCGCTTGCAAAGCCGATAGATGAGGCGGAGTGATTTTCAGGCAATCGATGCCACGCTCGGTCAAGTACTCCTCCATGCGCCGGCCGTCCATAACCGTCGCATCACCGATCACATGAAGGCAACCTCCGCTGGCGAGGGAACGAAAGATCATGGTATTGCCGAGATCTGCCGAAATAGTGGAAACTGTCGCGTAATGGACGCATTGGGAGAAATCCACCGCTAACTCCAATCCCAATAAATAATTGGCCAATTGGCGGTGTTCGATCAACACGCCTTTGGGAGTTCCGGTGGAACCGCTGGTGTAGATCACATAAGCCACACTGTCGGCAGGGACGCGAACGGCATCGTTCAATCGAGAAGATGGCGCCCCATCTTCAGCATCGATCACCAAAACATCTCCCGAAAAACCATGCGCCACCGCTGTCTGTGTCGTCGCCAATAAGAGAGGAACGCCGCTATCCTTCAGCATGAATTCCAACCGCTGCGGAGGAAACTCCGAATCCAACGGCAAATAGCCGCATCCAGCCAAGAAGATCCCTATCATCCCTACAATCACAGGCAGACTACGGTCGGCCAACAATCCCACAATAGCGTTGCGCTCAACGCCGCGATCCTTGATTTTTTTCGCCAGGTTCGAGGCCCGGAGAAGTAGCTCCTCATAGGTCAATGTCACGGGTATGCCCGGGGATTCCGGGTCCTCTTTTTGCAGAAATCCCGTCAAAGCCGCGGAATGCGGCGCGCAGGAAACAGCGGCGAAAAACATGTCCAGCGCCGTGAGGTCCGGCGGAACATCCACTCGACTGCGATTGAACTCCGATAAGATAATCTCTTTTTCTCGCTGCGAGACTATATCGATGCCCGAGAGGGGGATATCACGATTCCCGGTTCCTTGCTCCAGCACAAGAAGATAGCAATCCATTGCCCGCTCGATGGAATCAGGATCGTAATCTCCGGAATCGAACACCACTTCGGCGACGAGCGATTCCGCATGCCGCGACCATTCGAACCGTACGTTGTGGCGGACATGCGTGAGCGCATCCTTCCGGTGAATGGAATCCAGAAGAATGGATACATCGAATTGGGGAAAATCCGGCAGCAATTCCACAGGGAAGTTCTGGTGATCGTCCGCTTCCACCAACACCTGTCGCACTGAGGCCAAAAATTCTTTAAATGTAAGATTATCGCTATATTCTATCTTGAGAGGGAGGACCGAATTGATATAGTCCCCCTCGCCATCTTGCCGGTAAACCGGCGCCCCGACGGTCACCGTGGAGTTGCCGGTCACCCGCTCCAACAGTATCGCCAGAGCCGCGGTCAGGATGATGTGGATCAATATATCGTTGTATTGAGCCATGGAAAGCACTTTTTCCAGAAAAGAGCCCTCGATCGCACATTCCTTCCGCATGCATCCCGCCATCCCTGGATTCAAATTCGCCGGGAAGATGCTTTTTTGCCAATCGCCCTGGAATTGGCGGGTCCAGTACTCTCTCTCCCGTACCTGGCGGTTGGCCGCGGTCTGCCGGACGCTATCCATTTGGTTGCCGGTCATCTCGTTCGTTCCTATATTCTTCATCTGATGTCACATCCTTTAAAACCCAAAATCCACCTGCGCGACCGTTGATTTGCCGGAACGCAATTCTTCTTTCAACCGGATATCTTGAAGCAAGATGTCCGGCTCGGCGACAACAGCTTCTACAACATCGATAAAATGCCGTATCATCCGTTGAATCGTCGCCTCTTTGAATAGTTGGGCGCTGAATTCCGCCAACACCAGCAACCGGTCATCCTGTTCTTCGATAAAGAATCCCAGATCGAAGCGGGACACCGGATCCATATATTCATGGGGAGCGACAGTCACATCCGGGAGCCGGATCTCCGCCATCTCCATATTCTGGAAGGCCAGCACCACATCAAACAGGGGATTCCGTCCCGGAGCCGGGGGCCTGTCCCCTTGCACCAGCCGCACCAGATCTTCGAACGGATATTCCTGGTTGGCGAATGCATCGCGGGCGCGGGCGCGCACATCCTGAAGCAGTGTTCGAAACGACGCGGTCCCGCGGGGAAAATTGCGGATGGCCAGAGTGTTGACAAACAATCCTATCAAGGATTGCAGTTCAACATGACTCCGGCCCGCCTGAGGCGTGCCCACGACAACATCCTCCTGCCCGGTGAGGCAAAACAGAAAGCCGTTGAAGACAGCCATCAGCACCATATACAGCGTCGCATCCTCTTGCACTGCCAATTCTTTCAACGCTCTCGCCAGCCTGGCGTCGATCGTGAATCGGGTCCGCTGTCCCCGGTAATCCCGTTCATCCGGCCTGGGAAAGTCCGACGGCAGGGACAGCGGCTGAAGATCGCCCTCGAAATGGCGTCGC
>JAHELQ010000574.1 GCA_024644125.1 Candidatus Aminicenantota bacterium
CCATCAAAACGATACTGCCGACGCCGATGTAACAATGGTCGCCGATTACCACCGGCCTGGAGTCGGAGGGGTAGAACTCTTTGAGCCGCGATTTGCCCAAATCCATATGCGTGAGGATTTTTGTCTCCATCGAAATGGTGACATGATTACCGATACAGACCCGGTCCCGCAAATCGATAAACGCGTTTTTGCCGATATGAACATGGCTTCCCATTTCGATATCGGTATAATCGCGGCAATTATGAAACATGAGCGGCGTCTCGATATCACAATCATCGCCGATTTTGGCGCCATAGCGCCGCATAATGGGAATGACCGCATTCTTGTCCATCAGGAGCATCAGACGGTTGGCGTAGTCAAAACCGAATAGATAGTTGCGGAAAGCGAAATTCGCTTCCAAAAAACGAAGATAAAATTTATACAATAAACGTCTCAATACACTACTCTCTTAAATAAAGTGGGATTTCCCCAGTTTTTTATGCTTAAATCCCCAACGCAACGCGGAAAAGAAGCCGAGCCACATATTGAAGGCGCGCCTCGCTTCGCCGTTGCGCAACAAGATCCTCACGGAACCTTTCAAAATACTCCGGACAAAATGGGCGCGCACATACGCGCGGAAAAACTCCGGCGACTTGTGCTTCATGATGACGATCATGGGATTGCGGGCATCGTAAAACGCCTTGAGGGGGGATGTCTTTCCGATGGTCATACTCTCTTTGTGCCAGATTCTGGCATGGGGAGTATACATGACGCGGAAGCCGCTACTCTTTGCCCGGGCCTGCCAATCGTACTCTTCGCATTGCAGGAAAAATTCAGGGTCGTACCCGCCGACAGCGTCATACAACGGGCGGCTCACCAGCGTGAACACATCGTCGGCGAAGGGTCGTTCGACAATCTCTTCGAATTGCCCCTCGTCCTTTTGGCCGCGACCGATACTGCCTCCGTTCCAACGGACCGGATCCTCACTTTTGCCGACCGTCTGCAGAATATCCGGATGATCATAGTAAAAGACTTTGCCTGTGACAAAACCGATGGATTCATCCTGTCGCGCCACATTCACCAACGCGGAGACAACTCCTGAGTCCGCCTTGACATCATTGTTGGTAACGAGGGCGTAATCGGCGCCCAAATCGCGGAACGCGTATTCGAGCCCAACATTGAAACCTCCGGAATAACCCCGGTTGTCTTCGATCCGCAGCATCAGGGCATCGGGAAACCGCTCTTTTACATAGTCCGCGGTACCGTCCCGGGAACCGTTGTCCACCACCACCACCCGATGATTGGGATAGTCGTTGGCCAGATAGGATGCTACCGATTCTTCCAGCAGCTCTTTTCCGTTGTAACTCAAGATCAGAACCGCCACCAGGGGGTGGGCTCCCCGATCAACCGTTCCGTTCATAATCCCTCAACGCCTCGATCACATAATCCACCTCTTCGTCGGTCAAGTCCGCGTGCAGGGGCAGAGTAACGAACGATTGCCAGATATCGTGGGAATTGGGGCAATCACCGCCGAATTCCTTGAAGAAGGGATGCAGGTCCAGAGGCATGTAATGCACGCCTGTGGCGATTTCCCGTACCTTGAGGAAACGAATCAACGAATCCCGCTTCGGGCAGCGCACTCCGAAGATCCAGTAGAAGTTGCTCTGCGGATCATACGGCATCATGGGCGACATGCATTCGAGATCGCGAATCCCCGCCATATAACGGGCCACGATAACACTTCGCCGCCGGTTCATGCGCTCGAGCTTTTTCAACTGCGCCAGGCCGATGGCGGCGCACAGGTCGTTCATATTGTATTTGTATCCCAAAGCGGAAATCTCGTAATACCAATGACGGATGTCCAGTTGCGCCGCGTCGGTGTAGGCGGCGTTCCGCTTCCAGGTGTCCTTGTCGATCCCCACCCAGCGGCAGGGCCGCATCCGGTCCACCAAATCGATATCATCGGAGCACATCATCCCGCCGTCGCCGGTGGTCATGGCTTTTTTTTCTTCAAAACTGAAGCAACCGATATCCCCCCAGGTCCCGAGTCTTTTGCCCCGGTAATCGGCTCCGGCAACATGGGCGCAATCCTCGATCACCTTCATCTTCCGTGAGGCTGAAAAATCAACGATCTCCTCCATCGGAGCCGGATGACCGCCGAAATGGACCGGCATCACGGCGACACAGTCCGGGGTGTACTTTTTCTCCAGATCCTCCATACTGATGGACACAGACTCCGGGTCAACATCCACCAGCACCGGCCGTAAGCCGTTGTACAAAGGCGCGAACGCGGTGGAGGCAAACGTCATATTCGGCACCAACACCTTTTTCCCCGGTTCGAAACCAAAGGCCGTGAGCGAAAGATGCAGGGCTGCGGTGGCGGAATTGACAGCCAACGACGCGGCGCATCCAATAAACGAACTCCACTTCGACTCGAATTCCCCCACTTTCGGTCCCAGACCGATCCAGGACTTCTCGAAGGAATCTCTGATATTCTCGAGCTCCTCGTTTCCCAACGAAGGTTTGAACAAACGTACTTTCATCCCGGTATCCTCCCCTATTCCAGATCTATTTCCAATGCTCCGAATTTTTCGACAAATTGTACCAACGTCATATTATTGCGGTCTTTCTGCGACAATACCGGATTCTCTTCCGGCCAGCGGATCGCCAGGTCCGGATCGTTCCAGAGGATTCCTCCCTCTGCCTCCGGGGCATACCGATTATCCACTTTGTAGAGCACATCGCTCACCGCGGTCAAGGTGCAATACCCATGGGCGAATCCCCTGGAAATGAACACCATCGTATCGTTCTCTTCGGACAATTCGACACTGTCCCACATACCGAACGTGGGCGAGCCCTTGCGCAAGTCCACGAACACATCCAACACCGCTCCGCGAACACACCTCACCAACTTTGACTCGGCGTGCGGCGGGAATTGAAAATGGAGCCCCCGCAAGATGCCCTTTTGCATAGAGCGGGAGTGATTTTCCTGCACCCAATCACGGTCCAGACCGTATCGCCGGAAAATCTCCCGGTCCGCGGTCCGCATGAAGAAGCCCCGTTCGTCGCGACGCGGTTCGAGAGTCACTTCCAGAGCCCCCTTCAGTTTCCGTTCCTGTATCCTCATCTTCCTAATCCAGCCGGTTCATGTACTCGTTGATCTGGCTGCGGCAAAACGCCTTCATGCTGGGCACCTGGGAATACCCCCGGTACCAGCGGACCGTCTGCTCCACAGCTTCGCGCACATCGAGCCGCGGCTTCCATCCCAACCGGTACCTGGCCTTATTGATGTCCAGAGCCAGGAAATTGGTCTCGTGAAGAGCCGAATGGCCATCGGCGATCTTCCACGAACCGCTGCCCCAAAACCGGATGATCACGTTCACCAAATCCCCCACAGGAATCACGGCGTCGCGGTTGGGCCCGAAATTCCATGCGCCGGCAAACTCCGTCGGCTTCTTCCACATATGGGCGGCCAACGACAAATACCCCCCCAGCGGCTCCAACACAAATTGCCAGGGACGGCAGGCCAATGGATTGCGAATCACGATCTCTTCGTGATTTTCCAGAGACCTAA
>JAHELQ010000099.1 GCA_024644125.1 Candidatus Aminicenantota bacterium
CTGGTAGAGAATACAAACCGCGGTCAAGAGGAGCGGATTCTGGACAAATACCGACACATACTCGTTGGTGGAGATATCCCCAATCAACTCGATTGCGGTTTTCTCCGCAATGCCTTTCGCCTGTTTGCATACCTCGCGATACCAATCAGTTATGAATCGCGCGATCTTGTCTCGATCCAACGGCTCGATGTCCTGTACATATTTCCCGAAACGCTCCATCACCCCACCATTGATCCCATGAGGACGACCGGTCAAAAGAAATCTGTTCTTCTTGTTCCTGGACCAAAAACGGGCGATCTTTTCAACCAACGGCCCCCTCAAATGATCCGGCACTTCATCCAGTCCATCGATCAGCAAAATCGCCCGGCCTCGCTCCAGATATCCATTCACGATGTCGATTTCCAGGTGGCAGGCTATTTTTTTGAAATAAGGCCCTAATATCGATTCTAATTCGACTTCGCCCCTCTTTTCTTTTATCTCCTTTTCAAACAACGGCCAGAGATCCTTCAAAAAGATCAACACCGGCAGATATCCATCGAGGCCCGGTTTCGCATGTTCATGAACCACCATATACGCCAAATGCCTCACCAACGTCGTCTTCCCCATCCCGGGCTCGCCGCGCAGCAACACTACATCCCGCCGCCCTAACAACGCTTCGATATCGATTACGGAAGGCTCTTTAGGTTCCAGCTCTTTATCGATGCCATCTTCGCCTTCGCTTTTCCCCTTTTTTTCCTTCTCCGCCTGAAGCCTCTTCAGCTCCTCTTTATAAAACGGATTCGCCGTATCCAGGGGAATGTAAACCCGCGGCAACGGAACCGTAAACGCCTCGCCTTTTTTAGCCAACTGCTCGATGGGCAACGTCGAATGAAAATCCTCGATCCAGGCTCGATAATCACCAGGAATCTGTAAAAGTTCAGCGGGTTTAGTTCCCCTCTTGCCCGAATGTTCATAAGGACGGATCTCGAAAAATGCTTCACCGTTTTGAGAAGCGTAGCGCTCCGTGTCCGGGACAAATTCGTTTCTCTGGTTTTTTAAATAGTATGGCCAAACTCTGACATTAAAATTTTCAGCGATAGAGATACGAATAAATTGGAATCCGATAAACCCATCCTTGCCATCCGTGTATGAAGCATTCGCTCCGATCTGAATGAGTGAATGATCCGGGCTTACTGAGACAAGCGCCGTATCCTGGTGATTGTGCCCATGCAGAACCAATTTGCACTGCGTGAAAATTTCTTTCTTACATTCGCCGATATCCGGCAGATAAAACCAGTTGTCCAGAGGGTGATGCATCAGGATGATTCTATTCAGAGTCTTCGTTTTAGCGATCGCTTCGTTCAATTGCCTGAGCCCGAGAGCGATTTTCATGTTTTCCCTTTTTTCCTCCGACGCCCAACAACTATTGAGCCCCAGGAAAGAGACATTTTTTTCCAGATTGTCCTTGACCCAAAAATAGTTTTCGCAATCGCCATACAACCCGGGCTGTATGCCGTTTACAAATTTATAAAAAAGCTCAAATTTTGGATGAACAAAAAAACGTATGTTGCCTTCATCATTGAGAAATATCTCTGATTCCCCATCAGCTACGACTGTGTGTAATTTAAAAACGCGATTGACTTTATTTCTATCAACATCATGATTCCCCGGCACGATCAAAAATTCCGTTTTCTCAGGCAAAACCCCCTTCAGTGAAGTAAAAAATCCTTTTGCCGTTTCATATTCCTCGTCTTTTCCGGAAAATGTAATATCCCCCGTAACGGCGACATAATCCAGGTTTGGATCAATTCCTTCTAGATGCCGCTTAATCCTATCGATCATCCACTCGTTCACCTTCCCCGGAAAAGGCGGATAGGTCCCGACAATATCCTTCTTAAAATGAATATCGGACAGATGCAAAATTCGTATGTCACCCACAGTCGGTTCCTCCTTTCAGTTTCCTCAAAAACAGTTCTTAACAATGTATTACCACACCCACAAAATAATCTCAATCATATTCGCGCGAATGTCTTCAATATCTCCATTAACTCCAAAATTATATAAGCGTGGGGACAGGCTTGTTTTGGCATCGATGCCAGCATCCGTCGCCCGGTTGATGGAAGGGATCGCTCTACCTCCTCTTCGGTAAGATGCGTCGATCGAAGGCTTCGATGGGGGGTTCGCGTAGCGACGCTGAAGACAAATCTTCGAATTTGATGATAATTTGCCGGAATATGTATTCGAACGAAGCCCGGTTCGACCGTCGCATCATATAAATATCCAGGAATTCTTAGTCAGGCGAATAATCCGCCTGTCCCCACCGGCTCTTCCAACAGAGGAGTTCACCCCCAACTTCGCTATATTTATTTTTTCTCATCGTTTTCTCGGATGCCCAACAGCTTCTGGGTTTGATCCAGATAAGGTTGAAAGCACTTGGGATTCTGAGTCACGAGAAATTCGTAGTTCTTCTTGGCTTCGAGGTAATAGGATTTGGCTTTGGAGGGAAGATCCATGTCTTGTAACAAGAGGGCCATGTCCAGTTGGGTGTGGGTGAAATCGCCCAGAAACTCCTGGGGATCCTCTTTGGCCAGAATATCGAGTAGTTCCAGGGCGCGGGTGAAGCGGGACCTTGCCTGAGGATATTTTTTGAGCTCCCGTTCGATTTTCCCCAGGAAAACGTTGGAACTCGCCACATATGGTATGAAATGATCGTTTTTTTCCTGGACCAACCGCTCGAAAATGTTCAGCGCTTTGAGAAAATACGGGTGGGCCTCGGCGAACCTGTCCCTTTCAAAATGGAGATCTCCTATATCTTTCAAAGTCATCGCAATGTGTGACTGAAATTGCCCGGGCTGTCCCGATTCCATCTTCTCATATACAGTCAACGCCCGGCCAAAATATTCTTTGGTCTCGACAAACTTCCCCTGATCCCAATATACATACCCCATTTTTACTAAGATCATCGGCACAAACTCGCCAAAAGAGACCGGATCTTTTTCCGCCAATGTTTCAGCCATCTTCAGTCCGCGGGTGAAAAGATCGAGGGCGAGTTCAAGTTTGTTGTCGCCTCGATAGACTCCGCCCAATTCGATCAGACAATATGCCACGCGCCACAAATTCCTGGCCGGAGCCTGTTTCGCCAGGGCCTCATAATTCTTTTTACTGCGGGAGTAATAATCCCCGGCATCCTGGTACAAGCCGACGTCGCGATGAAGGGAACCCAAAAGATAGAGCGTGGAAGCCACGTTTTCCAGATTTTCGGGATCGTCTTCCATCACCCTCGATTCAAATAGTTTGACCGCTTTGACGTAATAGTCCCTGGCACTCAAAAAATTTTGCAGCTCGTTTTCTAGCTTGCCAAGATAAACCAGAGTCCTGCCGATCTCGATATCGTAAACAGCAGGATTCTTGGTTTTGCGTGCCTCCAACCTTTGCAGCACCCGTAGTTTCATATCCCGGGCCTCGGAAAATTCCCCCTGTTCAGAGTGCATGTAGGCCAGATGGTGCAGGGTGCGTTCCAGCATTTCTCCATAAATATCTCGTTTTTTCGCGTCCAGAGTTTCATAGATACCCAGAGCCTGGTTCAAACATTCTCCGGCCCTGGAGAATTGATTCATTTTCACGTAGAAATAGCCGAGCTCGTCGAGCGCGAAGGCCAATCTAGGGCGATAGCGTTCGGGATTCCGTTCAGTCAGGGATTGGAACATGTCCCTGCAACGGACAAAAAGCGCTTCGCTCTTTTCCGGTCGCTGCAAACTGACAAAGAGTTGCGCATATTCCAACAAACGGTCGGCCACCTGTTCCATGCCAGGCTCGTCTGTGACACTCTTCAAATACTCGTCCACAGAGGAAAATATGGCATCGAAGTCATTGATCATAGTAACCAGATCCAGCAGGATCTTCAATTTGTCAAACTTCGTATTGTCCGAAATCAGAAGCTTCTTATAGATTTCCGCCGCCTTACCGGATTGGCCGACCCCTTCCCAAAAAAGAGCATGAGTTTCATGAAACGACAGATCGTCCGGATATATGGCAATCGCTCTGGCAAAATAGGTATCCGCCCGATCCAATTCAAGCCGGGCGGCATGCAGGACCGCCTTCAAGAAATACAATTCACCCATGTGTAGCGGAGAAACGTCGAATCCCGCGATCTGACCGTCATCGAGGATCGCCAACGCCTTTTCAATATCACCCCCGAGAAATGCGTCAACTGCCTGATGGTAGATCTCCGGCGAAGCTTGCCGCTCCACTTTTTGAAAGCGAGAAGCCAATTTCGCAAACATATTGCCTCCATTATCGGCCAGGCTCTCCATCTTATTCAACGCCTCTTTTTTCTCCTCCGCATTCAAACTCGACTTCTCAATCTCCTTTTTTCTCCTCGTGCGGTTACCTTGAATCGCATCCCGCACCACAATAGCATAACGCTGATCTCCCTCCTCCTTATCTTTCCCCTTGGCCTCCTCTCCGCCAGAAATCGCTTTGCATAATCCGGGAATGACGATAAACAGTAAAGTGATGAAGATAAAAAAAGACTTCATTGGTTTCTCCTCAATTATAACAACTAACAATTTCATTTACCTCCATCATACCTCGCCCACAATTTTTTTTCAAGCCGTGCTTCCTGAGCCGGCCACATTTTTTCTATGCAAAAGAGATAGACAAATGCGCCCCCATCTTGATTATCGAGATGCTTTTTTGTATAGTGCAAATATGGAAACTAGTGAAACCCATGACAATAAAGAGAGTCTGGAAAAATTGGTTTCATTTATCGGGACCGGGTTCAGCAGGTCTGCCTGTCCCGGTTAGGAGGTTAGGAAGATTTCCTTGATGAATATCTCGAAGAGGAGAAGCGGATATCCTCATAAAATGCTGCTAGAGAGGGGATGCGGGACAAGTTCCGGCTGCTATCGGGCCTTCCCCGCCTCCAGGCAACCACCAATTTCGATTGCTTGATCGAGCGTAACCCCTTCGGCTCGTCAATAGAAGTTGTACGCCATAACAGGAAGAAAAACCTCGAACGCCTCTTCGCTAGAAAATCAAATAACGCCCCGATAAAGATCCACGGTTGCCTGGAAGATCCTGTTTCCGTTATCCTAACCCGTGATCACTGTCAGCAACAATTTGGAGCCGAAGATGCGTTCGATAAAAAGGCCCCTTTGCCGGCCGCGTGGAACACCTTCGGCGCATGGAGGCCCTGATCGGGAACCAATCCCCAAACGGCAGTATCCAGCTCATCTCCGGTCGCCTCTTCAACCAACCCATAAACGAACCTTCGAACACCGAATCCACGCAACTCGCTATCACCCGCCTTGTCAAAAACAAGCAAGCCCTCATCATTCTTGACAACGCCATCGCCGGAACGATCTCCGGTACTCGATCCCCCTCCCAAACCGAATTTACCATCTTCCTCACCACCCGCAACCGTAATATGGCAAACCGCCTGAGAAACCGCTACAGGATGCTCTCGATCCGGCCTCAACGCTCTTACGAACTACACCAACTGGTCCGCGAAGCATCCGCCAACGCTACGACAACTCCTTCGGCTCAAACATCCTGAATTTTGTCCACACTATCTTCACCGATCCCAGCATCCACTTCACCCTCAAAGGTCCTCATGTCAAAACTGGAAGAAGCCTTCATTATCACCCAGCTAACAAAAGGCTCTTGCTTAAAAGAATGGGCTCACAAATTATTCTACTTTTGTGAATACAGAGGCCACAGCGACTTTTTATCCGCCTCTGCCAAACAGTCGAAAAAACCTTCGAATCCGATAAATCAATCATCGCATAAATCCTGGGTAATCAGGCGCTAATTCTTAGAGATTGGGGACGATCTGGAAAAAATCCATCGCGACGAATACAGATCGCAGGTAGGATTCATAGAAGAGATTGATGAACTTCTTGCTCGCTTTGCAAGGGCATCACATTTATAGATATCGCCGATGTAGCTGCCGCGAAGACGTCTCGATGCTCTCTCCGCATACTGTCATCCGCCGGATTTTCCTGCAGAAGCATTTCCTTCATGGGAAGATCGCAAACCGCCTGGGAAAATACCATGGCGTCAAGATCAGATAATACTGGGCTACCTGAAGACTTCATCGCAGTGGAAGAAAATCACGATGCGTCTCCACAAACTACAACGGAGCAAAAAAAATTTGAATGGGCTATGCCGAAATAGGCTCGATTTGATCCAATCATGGAGGAATCAGGGCAACATTCAGTTAAAATTGGTAAACAAAGCAGAAGTTTTCGCACTCTGGAATTTTCCAGTGCTTTGAGTTGAAAGAAGGATATAGGGGCGCGCGAGGAAGAGGAAGTTCTTTCGAATATATGCTGGCGCTAGATTAACACATCACCTATCTAGATCTTCTTCCCTTTCAGGGAATGCCAGGGGCAGTTGGCCAAACGGACTAGCGGGATTTGACCGTGGCCTTCTTCAGGATTTTGATAATGATGTAGGCGGCGATGAGGAGTGCGGCGGCGATGAGGAGTTGGGCGGTGTGAGGGATAACATTGGCGATGGATTTCTCGCGGAAGGCCAGGATGATGATGAACATCATCAGCATGTTGAATATGGAATCGTTTTCTTTGAAAAAGACTTTACGGCGGTCGAAAGGAACAACGGGCTTCCGGTATTCTTTGAAGATCGGGAAAACTCGGTTGACAGTTGCGCAGTAGTCGGCGAAACTGTCACCGTATTTTTGATGAAGGTAGTTTTCTTCGGAGAGGATGATGAAGTGGTATTGGGTTATCAGGAATAGGTTGAAAAAGAGGAGGGCCCACCAATTGGCGAATACGATGAGGAGGCCGGAAAACATCAATACATTACCGATATAGAGGGGATTTCTAACGATTGAGTAAATACCCGTGCGGTTCAGGTCATCGGCCCGGAGATAATTCTCGCGGCCGGAGGTTCCGGTGTGTGCGAATCCCACCGCCATGACACGGATAAATTCACCGATTAAGGAGAGACCGAGGCCTCCCCAGATGAGGAAAGAATCGACACTGCCGTAGGAATGGGGGCGAAAGAACAGAAACACCGCAGCCATCAGCGGCAAAGGGGTGAAAGAGCGGAACTTGAACAAAAACTGCCCGGTCTTGATTTTCCAATTATTATTTTCAGGTCGTTTTATCGTCATCTCTATTCTCCAGTTGATTCAACGGCAGGGATTGTGGCTTCGTTCGATCGCGGCCCAAGAACCTGTCCGATATGATTTAGGTCTTCTATACCGACAGGCATGAAGCAAACGCGCTTCACTCCGGCGGGAACCAGCTCCAGGTATTGGCGCAGTTCTTCTACAGGAATCAAATCACCGGTTTCCCAATCCTTTAATTGCAATTTCACTACCAATTTATCGCCGCAAACATCGTACGCCGATTCCACCACTTGCTTGAAAAAAGCCTTGTTCTGCTCGTCTCCCAGCTTCATCTCCTTCTTCATCTGCCGGTGATAGGACATGAGGTAGATGAAGTCGATTCCGGTCTGAAGGATTTCTCGGAGGTTGTGGGAGTACCATTTTTCCGACCGGTCGATAAAGAAGGGGGTTTCGTAGTAGATGTTCATCCCGATTTGAATCTTCGGATTCACCTGTTTGCAGCTTGCGATTACCTGCTCCAGAACCTTGTTGATCTGGTTGATCTTGACGCGATTCCAATCCTGGTTGAAGTTGGAATCGCGCGACATTACGAGATTCTCGTAGAAAGGGAGTTTGGTGGAGGTTGTGAACCGCGCTTTCCCCCAATTGGAGAATCCTTCATTGTAGCGGATGAATAGGTCGTCCTGGATCAGGATACCCTGGATTTCTTTTTTTGCCAGCTCCCGGTACACGCCCACGATTTTTTGGATGGCGTCGGGATTGAAAAGATCAAATTTCTTGATGATCGCCCGCTTCCCAGTGCCGTTGCCATTCGGTTGGGTCGAATATTCATAATCAAAGAAGCGCGCATCGTCGGTCCAATCGAATCTGCGACCGATCATCCAGGCCCAGAGGCTCAGATCGCCGCGTTGACCATTCAGTTGGTTTGCCAGTTCATCGAGATATGGGTAAAGTACCTTGAAATAAGAATTGCTGAAATAAAGGCCGCCTTCCGGGTGATCATTTTTGAATGAACGAACAATAAGTTTGTCAATTCCGCTATTTTTCAGGACTTCGGGTTCGATTTTTCCCCGGAGATCCGCCAGCATGAATTGGATTTCGAATGAAGTAACTCGCCCGCCTTCCACAGGGCCGGACGCTTCGACAGGAATGGAGCCGATGAAGAAGCAGATGGCAAGAAGAAGGTTACAAAATATAATTCCAATCTTTCGATTGATATTTCTCTCTGATTTCAGCGATTTTCTTCTTGTCGTATTCAGCAAATTCAAACTCCTTGAAGGGTTGATTCACAAACTCACGGAAGCAATGAACCAGAGCCTCGACTAAATCTTCTCTGTTTTTTTGCGACGCTTCGTTGAGGGTGGTCATGCTATGGGAAATAATGGCGGGCCTTGAATTGGCGCCGTCGGCATAGAGTTGGTAATCCATACTGACGGGAACCGATCCATGCTGCAACAACGCGCGGTTATCCCTTTTTTGTGCGGATCCAACGATTTTTTTGCCCGCGATTTCGATCTCGTTCGGAGTGGGGAATGAAAAGCAAGGATTGTTGGTTTTGGACAACGCGGGGGGGCTACCTTTCGACAGATAAGCTTCGACGTCAATTTTGTTGAACGCGTCCACCAGCACTTGCGAGATTAGTTTGTAGGATTGGTAGAGGTCGTTGTCGCGGTAGAAGATATCTTCGGAAGACACCACAGCGTAGGTGATTTCGTCATTATGAAGAACGGTTTTGCCGCCGGTTATCCGGCGGACAAACGCACAACCATTCTTTTCGATAAATTCAGTATTGATCGCTTTGGTGATTTTCTGGGATACGCCGAAGGAAAACGTCGGGATCTCCCAGGAATAAAGCCTGAAAAAACCGGCTTTTTCTTCATGGCACAGATTGAATAGATATTCATCCCGTGCCATATTTTCGGCAGCCGGGAGAGGAGTTTTCTCCACTATTAAATACCAGTCTGCCATGTTAGATAGAGGGAAGCCCTATTCCTCGGCTTCTTCTTCAGTTTCGTCAGTCCCTACTTCCTCTTCCGGAGATTCTTCAATCTCTTCTGCCTGACCTTTCAGGGACATATCGATGCTGCCTTTAAAAATCGATCCTTCAGCCAGAACAACTCTCTGGGCGACAATATTTCCAATCAATTCGCCTTCCGGTTCAATGGTGACTTTGTTGAGGCCTTTGACGTTGCCGATGATTTTTCCGCGAATGATAACTTCACTGGCCTCGACATCAGCCTGGACCAGACCGCCTCTACCAACCACAACGCGCTTCTGGGCCTTTAATGTACCTTCCATCTTTCCTTCGATAACCAGATCCTCATCGGAAACCAGATCGCCTTTAATAAACATCGTTTTGCCAAGTAAAGAGTTTCCCATCTGGGTTTCCCTACGGGATGCGGGCGCAGGTGTCGGAGTTGGAGCCGTATAAGTAGGTTCCGGTTCTCTGACAGGTTCAGATTTTTTAAATACCGCCATTTTTTACCTCATATTATGGTGATAAAGAAAGCGGGCAACGGGGATCGAACCCGCAACCCCAAGCTTGGGAAGCTTGTGCTCTACCATTGAGCTATGCCCGCTTAATTTCATTGTTTAATCTTTTTTACTCTTGGATTTTTTTTCTTTTACTTCGAATCGATAATCCACAAATTCCAGGATAGCCATCTCGGCGCCATCTCCTTTCCGGAAATCACTTTTGATGATGCGGGTATACCCACCGTTGCGATCCATAAAACGCGGGGCTACTTCATCAAACAACATATGAACGGTTTTCCGTCTGTAAAGAAAGGCAAGAGCACGTCTCTTATCGGCCAGTGTACCAGATTTTCCAATAGTAATCATCTTTTCTACCAGGGGTTTGACTGCTTTCGCTTTTGCCAAAGTGGTTTCAACCCTACTATGTTCAATCACACTAGCCGTCAGGTTTCTCAGCAACGATCTTCTATGAGACGGATTCCTTCTTAACTTAAATCCACTATTCAAATGCCTCATTGTTTACTCCTTTTCTCCTTCGCTATCCTCAGCCTCGTCCTTTTTAAGCCTATCATTTAAATCAACTCTCAAGTTGTCAGGAACTTTTTGTCCCAATGCCAGGTCATAGTCCTTTAATTTCTGGATAATTTCTTCCAGAGATTTTTTTCCAAAGTTCTTGGAATTCAACAATTCATGTTCAGTCTTTTCAATCAGCTCGAAGATATAATCGACACCGAGCCTTTTTAAGCATTTTAGCGCGCGAACCGAAAGTCCCATAGCCTCAACACTCTTTTCAAGAATATCACTCTTGTTTTCAATACCGTAGCCCGCTTCTTGTTCGACTGTGGGTACGAAGTTTTCCTTATCCTGATAATCAAGGAAAATTGTGAGATGATCTCTCAAAATCTTACCCGCTCTAGAAACGGTTTCCTTCGGAGAAATACTACCGTTTGTCCACACTTCGAGAATCAATTTCTCAAAATCAGTTCGTTTTCCCACACGGGCGGGCACAACAGTGTATTTCACTTTTTCAACAGGATTAAAGTTGGCATCGACAGGGATAAAATCCACGGACAATTCTTCATCGTAATTCTGTTCCGCTAACTTAAATCCCACACCTTTTTTGATTATAATCTCTGCATTGAAAGAACCGCCTTCTTCAAGATAGGCAATATGAATATTTTTATCGAGAACAATTACTTCACTATCTGTAATAATATCACCAGAAACGATCTCGCCCGCTTCATTCTTCTCTATTTTTATGACTTTGGATTCAGTGCCGTTAAGTTTGAAAGGGATCGTCTTCAAATTGAGAATGATATTCAGGACATCTTCATAAACTCCAGGAATAGCGGAGAATTCATGCAACACGCCATTAATCCTGACGGCAGTAATCGCATCACCCTCTATAAGGGATAATAAAACTCTTCGCAACGCAATGCCAATCGTATTGCCATAACCCCGTTCAAACGGCTCTGCTACGAATTTCCCGTAATTATCAGTCAGCGCTTCCACTTCTAACTTGCGGGGCCTCTGATAGTTATAATTCATCCTTCCCTCCTTATTTAGAATACAACTCGACAATAAGATGCTCTTCAACAGTTATCGAAACATCATCTCTGGTGGGAAGACTATTTACTTTCCCGGATAATTTCTCTTCATTCATGACCAACCAACCGGGAGTGTCCAGCAATCCTTTTACATCGCTTAGCATTGCTTTTACACTCTCATTGTTCCGGGCTTTTTCACAAAAACCAACTTCATCATTCAGTCTCAAATTATAAGAGGGAATAGAAACTCGTTTCCCATTGACGATAATATGCCCATGACGAATCAACTGCCTGGCATGCGCTCTAGAAAAAGCCATATTCATCCGATAGAGCACATTATCCAATCTCAACTCAAGGGCCTGCAAAAGGTTCTCACCAGTAATACCTTTCTTTTTGGCTGCTTTGGCAAAAAATATTCTAAATTGCCGTTCACCAACGCCGTAAAAACGTTTCACTTTCTGCTTCTCTCTCAACTGCAGTTTGTAATTGGATTTCCGAAAAGATACCCGCGCTCCCCGTTGTCCGGGAGGATAATTCCTCCGTTCCAAAGAACATTTATCAGTTAAGCATCTTTTGCCCTTTAAAAAGAGTTTTGTTCCTTCTGCCCTGCACAATCTACATAACGGTCCATTATACTTTCCCATGGTTGTCTCTCCTTAACACAATTAAACTCTTCTCTTTTTCCGGGGACGGCACCCATTGTGCGGAATCGGAGTGATATCCTTAATGGATTTCACTTTAAAGGGTGTCCCACCGACAGTGCGAAGGGCACTTTCACGTCCGGCGCCAGGTCCTTTGACTCGAATATCAAGGGTTTTAATTCCATAATTCTCGGCCTCTTTCAGCACTTTTTCTGCTGCAAGCTGAGCCGCAAACGGAGTGGATTTTCTTGATCCCTTGAAACCGACAACGCCTCCGGCAGCCCAGGACAGTACATTCCCGGTTTTATCGGTAATTGTAATAATAGTATTGTTGAACGTGGAATGTATATACAGCATACCGTGAGATACTATTTTTTTCTCTTTTTTCTTCGTTTTCTTTTTAGCCTGTCTTCTTGCCATTTATATCCTCCGAAACGTCCTCTTTACTTTTTCTTCTTAATCATGGAACCCCTGGGGCCTTTACGGGTTCTCGCATTGGTCTTTGTACGCTGTCCACGAACAGGAAGTCCCCTTTTATGTCTTCTGCCCCGGTAATTATTAATGTCCATTAATCGTTTGATATCCTGGTTAACTCTTTTTCTCAAGTCACCTTCTACCATTTCTTCAGTTTCAATATGTTTCCGGATCCTCGATAGCTCATCGGCATTCAAATCCTTCACTTTTTTATGATAGTCAACTTTCACCAACTCAAGTATTGCTCTTGATTTTGACCTTCCAATGCCGAAAATATAGGTCAGACTGATCTCAACTCTTTTATTATTGGGTACTTCAACGCCTGCTATACGTGCCAAGTTAACCTCCTTATCCTTGCCTTTGTTTGTGTTTGGGATCCTTGCAGATTACCCTTATAACACCCTTTCTTTTAATAACTTTGCACTTATTACATATTTTTTTCACAGAAGCTCTAACTTTCATCCAATCCTCCTACTTAAACCTGTAAATGATTCTTCCTCTGGTAAGATCATAAGGGGAGATTTCCATCAATATTTTGTCACCAGGTAAAATTCGAATATTGTTTTTCCTCATTTTACCAGAAGGGTGCGCCAGAATTCGATGATGGTTCTGTTCCAATTCAACGAGAAACATTGCATTCGGTAGCGACTCCAAAATTTTGCCGCGTACTTCAATCACATCTTTATCTTTTGCTGCCATTACTCATAACCTCGTTAATATTTCGGGTCCGTCCTGAGTAATTGCAACGGTATGTTCATAATGCGCAGATAAACTTCCATCTGCTGTTACAACAGTCCAATTATCACTCAATGTTCTAACCTCATATGTTCCAGTCGTTATCATGGGCTCGATGGCCAATGTCATATTGGTCTTTAATTTCGGCCCCTTTACCCCGTCATCATAATTCAATACCTGGGGTTCCTCATGGAGATGCCGCCCAATTCCATGGCCGGTCAAATCCCGGACGATTCCATAACCTCGCGGGCTTACAAACCGGTCGATGGCGACTGAAATATCAGTAACGCGATTTCCCTTTTTGGCCCGTGAAACTCCAACTTCCAGGGCCTCTTTGCAGGTTTCCAAAAGCTTTTTCGCTTCGTCGGAAACTTTGCCAACCGGATAGGTATAAGCGCCATCACCATAATATCCTTTGTAAATCGAG
>JAHELQ010000100.1 GCA_024644125.1 Candidatus Aminicenantota bacterium
CTTTAAAACTATTAAAGATATTCAATGAGACGAAATTTATCACCACGAATGTTCCGATTATCGAAAATATCAACAAGAACAATCTATTGTCTTTTAACATTTTTTCTCTCCATATACTTTGTACATATACATTTTAGTTTACTTTTAACATTTTATCAACTCCGGAGTTCCACTGTCATGACAATTCCATTACGATTGAACCCCCTATCGGATTTCCAGATATTGAAGGCGTTATCACGCCAGCGGAACAAGTATTTTTTTGTTCTGAAATAAACGGAACCGGCAACGGCATAGGCCTGGTATACGGCGGAAAAGTCCCGGGCGTCCCGGGGCAGGTAACCCACCAAAGAGCGATATCGGGGACTCCCCTCGCCCGCCGATGAAGATGGTATCGGTATCATCTATCGCCATGGAACGGGCTGTATAGTTGGGGATAGCGATTTTTCCCCAGAACATTCCGTCGTAGCTCAGAAGCCCGCCTAGATTCCCTACATAGATGATACCGTGCCTATCCTGAAGCACCCACCAATTTTGGGGTAGATTATCGTAATCTTCCCGATCGAAATAGTCGACCAATTTAAATCCATCCGGCGCCATGCCGGCACAGAGTGTTCGATAAACACAGAAAATAACCAGACAAAGAGCCAGAGGAAATATCCAACTCTTCCGTTTCACCCTATTCGCCACAGTCTATCTTCCATTGCAACAATCGCCCTTTGGTACTTTATTAACGTATTTTAAAAAAAATTCCACCATTTATTGGAATTTTTGATCCATCCGCTGGAAATCAGAGCTCCCGCTGCAAACGGCGCTTAAGATAGGGAAACTGGAGTTAGAATTCGAGATTTTGCACCACGAATCCGATACTGGTGATGAGGTTCAGATTACCGGATTTATCATATCTATAGACATGCAATGTTTTCTGTTTTAGTTCAAGAACAAGAAAAACCACCGTGCCAAATGGCTCGGAATCGATAAGGATTTCCTGATCAAGAATCTCTACATACCAGGTTTTTCGCTCGCCGATTTTTTGAAAAAAAAAACCCTGTTTTCTAATAATCTTGAAACATTCCGATTCTTTAAGTCTAATTGGGTAAATGCATTCATGAAAAAAGGGTTTTTATTCTTGAACTCATTCGCCGTGTGGGCGGCCGAATTTCGAAATACCAATTGGAATTTTTCAATCGCCAGATTATCCCCTTCACATTGATCGAAGTACAATTTCTGTATAAACGATTGCGAGAATACTTCGTCAATTTTATCGTTCTGCTTGTTACCGGGGAAAAAGTCCGCGGGTGAATACACAGGTTTGATACCTAAATTCAATAAAAACAGGACTACTTTTCCCAGACATCCAGCCTGGCTTAGATTCGCTCCAAAAGACGGATAATTACTCATGATAACCACATCCGGTACGATATATTGGCTCCATGTTTGTTTTAGCACCGTGATGAGTTCGTCGCTAGATACCCTCGGAACCTTGGTGACAATCCCCATGCCGCAAGGTTGAAGGTAACGGAATACCAGAAAAAATAGTTGCTCCTTGTCTGTCAGATAAGATTTGGGTTTTATGAAATCAACCTTCATAATCACTTTACCGAATTTTTTCAACACAGGTAGTGCACCGATTTCGCTTGATTCCGGAATGTGAAGCGAACCAGTATCGTCGGCATTTCTGTAATTATATAGAGTATCGTATACAAACCAATCAGATAACACCTTTCCGAATTTGTTTTTATAGCTGTTTTTTAACCTCTTGATACTAACCGGTTCCTCACTCAAAACTTCCAATTTCACGATGAGATTGATTAAATCTTTTTTTTCCGACAAACTATATTTACGGTACTTCCCTTTTTTCCATCCTCTTCGATCCGCGGTCACCTGTTCATCGTCCAGGGATATCCATCTTCTTACGCTATTGGTGCTACATACCAAATACCCGGCGATTTTACGGATGCTCCATCCTTTTTGCCTCAAACGTTTCGCTTCCTTTCTTTTTTCTATTAGATGAATTTTTTTCATTTAACCTCCTCGCAATGATAGTAGTACTGTCAAAAGTTTTTTCTGATCCTTCGGGACATCCATCCATTGTACCAATTTTTACCAATGAATACACCATTTGTGCAATAATCGATAAACCAAATACACAAATTTTCGCATTTCTTGATTTTAATCCACAAATCGCATTCATTGTGCCATAAAAAACGACAAACTTCCGCTTTTTGCCTGAAATGCTCAAGAGTAGTCGGATCCCGATAACGGTATCATGTTCTCCTTCTGACATATACCGGACAGCCAATGAAACGTCGGCCGGGATTAAGTACTATTATTACTGAATATTCTATCTCTCACGTGTCACCTCCTTTCTCTATCCCTGACAGACGTCTGTCTCTTTACGGGAAGGGCAAGCGATGATTTCCTGCATGTGACTCAACGGATTCACCAGGTCGTTGAGAATTGAAATCGGACACCCACTTTGCTCCGCCAGAGTGATTAATGAATATGCCTCAGTTCCAAGCCGGATCAAACTCTCAGTTGCCGCTGTGGCGGGATCCAATCGAGGTTCCCTTAAAAAATGACAGTGGGGATCTTATGTTTATACCATAAAATCAGCGTTTCCAATTTTTTCCTCATGCGCTCAGTTCAGTGACGCGGCAATTTCATCTATCAACTCCGCGCCGCAATGTTTCTGTTGCCGCTGCCGGAATACATCCTGCAGCTCATTTAATCCTGATGTTTTTGGCCCGCCACAAGAGAGCTCTTCGATCTGCTCAAGCATGCCGTCGGCATCGAGTGCCCCAATATCTCCAATCTTCCTGATTTTAACCCTCTCGGAATTCCGAAATTGATCGGCTCCCAAAGGATAAATCAACATGGGAACGCCATAATAAATACATTCTTTTATGGATCCAAGTCCCCCGTGATTGATACTGAGAGATGATTTTTTCAAAATCTCCAATTGTGGCACCCAGGGTGACGTATAGACATTGTCAGGTAATGGCTCGAATTCCCTTAAATCGATATCAGGACTAAAACTAAAAATAAAAAACCATTTGTAACTTACGGCGCGCCGGATAACCTCCATAAACAGACGGTAGTATTCACGCCCCTTTTCCAGAAAAGTCACCACCTGGCTGCCAAGACTGATATAAATCAGTTTTATGCCTTCACCAATATCAGGCCAGATGAACTCTTTATCACCGGTTATTTGTTCCCGGATGCAAGGCTCGATATACCGGACATTTTCGCCGCGGTTCACTCCCGGTAAATCCAATTCCACTGGACACGCTATGATCTCCGGCATGTGTTTCAGCGGTTTCACCAGTTCTTCCAGGGAAGAAATGGAACACCCACATTTCTGTGCCAGCATGACGAACTGGTATGCAGATGCGCCCATGCGGATCAAACTGCCAATAGCCATCGAGGCGGGATCCAATTTTGGTTCCCGTAAGAACGAACAGAAAATGCTTGTCGGTATTTTATGTTTATACCAAAACGCAAGAGATTCCAGCGAGACAAAATAATTCGTCACCAATAAAACCGGATCAAGTTCCGATAAAATCAGGTCAATCGAGTTATCTGCCAGGATATATTTAAAGTGTTTAGAGATAATTTCGTAGCTGGAAGTGGAATTCTGCACTTCCTCGCGGCCAATCTTGTTTCTCATCCCTTTTGGAAAAATCTCCTCCAATATCGAATAAAAGGTAAATCCTTGATTGACGACATATGGTTCAATATCTGGAATCCCTAGATATACCACCTTGTATCCCCGCTTTTGCAGCGAAGATGCAAGGTGAAATGTCGGCAAGGCAGTACCTACGTAGAAATCCAATAAAAATACGATCGTTTTCACCTGTTTCTCCCTTGTTTATCATTGGTTGACTTATAATTAATCTACCAGCACGTTTTCTTGCTGCCGGATGGACTCTTCGTGGATTAGCTGAAACAATTGAACGATAAAATCTTCAGTAATCCCTTTATCGAGAGCTTCATTGACCCGGCTTCTCAATACTTCATCCCAGCGATCCGGTTGAAATATCGAGATATCGTGTTTCATTTTGTGTACCGAAATTTTCCTGGCGTTTTCCATCCGCAGAGCCAGATATTCAATAATCTTACGATCGAAATCATCGATCTCTTCCCTGAGCGACCGGATGCTCTTTTGATAATCGATTTTGTCTGACGTGGAGTTTTTAAACACAAGACGTTTTAATAACCTACCGAAATCTCCGGGATCGAATTGCTGATTCGCATCGCTAAGCGCGGCGGAAGGATCGATGTGAACTTCGATCATCAATCCCTCGAATAACAGGTCGAGAGCTTTTTGCGCCACATCGAAGATCAGTTCGCGTTTGCCGCAAATATGGCTGGGATCGCACACAATCGGAATATCTGGGATCAAGCGCTTCAATTCCAGAGGCAATCGCCAGAGCGGTTGATTCCGGTACAGATCTTGTTTATAACTGGAGAATCCACGATGAATAGCTAATAATTTTTTTACGCCGGCGAGATTTAGGCGCTCCAGAGCTCCCACCCACAATTGCAAATCTGCGTTTATGGGATTTTTTACCATAACGGGGATATCGACTCCTTGAAGAGAGGTAGCGATATCCTGCATAGAAAATGGGTTAGGAGTAGTTCTTGCGCCGATCCATAATACGTCGATTCCTTTTTTCAGGCATTCGTCCACCTGTTTGGGATTCGCCACCTCGACCGCCACCGGGATTCCGGTCTCCTCTTTCACTGTATTTAGCCAATCGAGGCCGACGCTGCCAACCCCTTCAAAACTATTTGGCCGGGTGCGGGGTTTCCAAATCCCCGCCCGTAACAACTGGATATGATACGTTTTCAAAGCCATGGCAGTGGCCAGGAGTTGTTCCTCCGATTCCGCGCTGCATGGGCCCGCGATGATAAACGTATTTCCAAAAGGGATGCCCCAATCGGATAATTTATCGATGTTAAGTCTTACATCCATGTTTTCCTCTTTATAAAAAGCGCCGGTAGGACCATTGGTCCAGATCCCACCGGCGCGAAACAAATCACTGACAGTGGAGCCGCGTCATTCTCCGGTGGTCCGGTAATTCTGATCGACTTTCTCGATGCGCCCCATGTCCATTTTTATTATTTTATCCGCTACATCGAAGTAATGATCGTCATGGGTGATGGCGATCACAATCTTACCCTCTTCTTTCATTTTTTGAAGGAGATCGCGGTAGAAAAAACGCCGGAATTCCGGATCCTGGTCCGCAGCCACCTCGTCGAAAAGATAGACAGGCGAATCTTCGAGATAACATTGCATCAATGCCAACCTTTTTCTCTGCCCGCCGGAGAGATCGATTGTGTGAAAGGAATTGTCCTCCACTTTGACTTTGTTGCGCAGTTTCAAGACATCCAGGTATTTTTCAACCTCTTCCTGTTTCTGACTCAAATCGACATTGTAGATTTTTCCGAAAAGGTGAAAATTGTCGAATACAACCGAATAATATTCGCCCAGTTGCCCGTTCGCATTCTCGTTGCCGTTTATCGAAACAGTTCCCTGATCGGGATTGTAGAGACCGGTCAATATTTTGGCAAGCGTGGTTTTGCCGCTACCATTACCTCCAATAATAAAGGTTATCTCGCCTTTTTTGAATTCCAGGTTGACTGGTCCAACGCTAAATTTATCCTCTTCTTTCTCGTTTTCGTATTCGAATGTCACGTCTTTGACAACAATACTGTCTACTTTCCGCTCATCCGTTTTCATGAGCACAACATCATCCGGATTCATGTTGGCGGGCACATCTTTGATGAATTGGCGCACACGGTCGATAGAAACCCTCAATCTCATAATGGCGGGAATGGAGTTGAGAATTCCGTTCACAGGACCGATCAAGTATAAAAGCGCCATGATAAAACTCATCAGCGTGAAGGTCGAGATGTTTGGGAACAAGCGGGGAATAGCGAATCCCACCGCGCCCAACACCGCAATCAGCAATGTCTCGCCGATCAGGAAGGCGTTGATAAATTTAATGAGAGCCAGGCTTATTTTAGTGCGGAATTCATCGCAACTGGCCTCGATATCACCTTTGTATTCCAGGCGTTTTTTGTACTGGAGGCTCAACTCCTTGAAGCCGTCGATCATTCCGTTCAAGAGACGCATGTAGACATTCCGGGTATCCCGGGCTTCTTCAAAGTAAATTCTGGTTTTTCGACTCACGAAATAATAGAGGGTGGCAATTGACGAGATAACGGCAATGGTCAGCATTGTGGCCCAAAACGCGATCGTGGCGAGGTAGCCGAAAACGCCGATGGTCGTGATGATGCTGGTGATGAGTTGGACAATCAAGTTGGCGGAGTTGCCAATCTGGCCGGTGTCGTCATTCAGCGTTGCATACACCCGGCCCCGGTCGATTTTTTCGAATTTCTGGAAGGAAGTCAGGAATATTTTTTCGATCAAGGTGAGTCGCATGTCATAGACAATATCGAACGTCAACTTGATCAATTTGGTCTGCAAAATCTTGCGCCCGAAGATATAAAACAGGAAAGCGAGAATGAAGTAATACAATTGATAAAACAACGTGATATTGCTAAAAAGCGAACTGGTGATCAAAAAAAGCACAACTGCGTTGCAGCCGCCGGAGAGGAAACTCAAGATGATGATCAATGGTAAAGAGCGGATATATTTATTCTTCAACGGAAAAATCGTTGAAAACAAACTACCCACATAGGTGACACCCATGGCGGCCACCAGTAGATACGCTGTCGCATTCAAACTAATGGGAGCCCACACCATTGCAGTTTTCCACGACACATCGGCAATAGCCATAGGGAGAAAATAAACTCCAATGAGAACCGGCACATAAATAACTGCATTGAACACAAGCTTGCCTGCGATTATCAATGTTATGCGCTGGAACGACCGTCGCTTGAATAGCAAATCGATAAAGATCGACAATAGGAACAATATGGCGATGAAAATATAAACGGCTGTCAAAATCGCTACCACCGACGCCGGTTTATCCAGGGACGCTGTGGGGATAAACGGGTTCTTGACGGGTTTTCCTCTGGCTATGTCCATCATCTGTTTGCCGATAAATGAGGTGGACCCGCTATTGGAATTGGCAAGAACAGCCACCGCCACTTTCTCTTCTGGATGAAACCCCATCCAGATCGTGTAGTTTGGATTAGCTCCGGAATGGGCAATTAACCCGCTGCCGTCCAAATAAACTTGCCAGCCCATGGCATATGCGGAAAGGCTTTTTTCATCCAGCGATACATTGCGATCTTGTTGTTGACTTTTTTTAATGTACCGGCGCCATTGCTCTCCCACCTCCAGGATTCCCGACTGGATTTTCAACCAGCGGGCTATGTCCGAACCGTTGGATACAATGTAACCGGCTGGATAATTACCCCTGAATACCGGCGGTTCATATTTTCTCGGTTTGAAAAACCCGATTTTATAACCAACAGCCATATTTTCGGTGTCGGAAGCGCCAATCGAAGTGTGCAAAAGACCCAATGGAAGGAATATCTCATTTTTCATGTAGTCTTCATAGGACATTCCTGTCACCTTCTCGATCACCGCTCCCAATATGGCGTAATTGACCGTGGCATATTCGAAGACGTCTCCGGGCTTGTGCGCCAGCTTATAGCCGTGGATTTTTTTCAGAGTTTCCTCCAGCGCGTTTTTGCCGGCGCTGGCGGGAATCAGGTCTACACTTCTCCAGGGTATTCCGCTAGTGTGATGAAGCAATTGCCGGAGGGTGATGTCCGCCCGCTGAGTATTGTGATAAGTCCTGAACCACGGATAGAATTTTGCCACTGTGTCGTCAAGGCCGAGGGAACCATCCCCTTCCAGTTTCAATACCGCGAGGGCGGTAAATGCCTTAGAACAAGAGCCCAATTCGTATAAGGTATTTGCATCGACTTTACGATCTCCAGCGAGGTCGGCGGAGCCGAAGCCTTTTATATATTCATTCCCATCCGCTTTCACGATGACAAGCGTCAAACCGGGTATTTTCCCGTTTACCATAGCCTCGTTCACTCGCTTTTCAATATCAATTTCCGTTTGGCGGTCCAGCGTGGCTGTCAATAGCGACAAACTACAGCAAAACAGCGCTAGAAACGCGCATGTGATTTTCAATCTCTTACTCTTTATTTGTTTCATAAAACCTCCAAAATCTTGTATATCAATCGTTTAATGTTGAGCGTTCATTTTGTCTTTGATGAACGAAGCAAGGCGGACGATGCCCTCTTTTATTTTATCGTGAGACAGGCAACTGAACGCCAGCCGGATTTGGTGATCCGTAGTCCCCTCCAGAAGGGAGAAATAGGTCATGGGACAGAAAATCACTCCATAATCCTTGACACATTCCAGGAGCATGGGACCGGTAATCTTGAAGGGCAGGTCGATGACAAGGAAGAATCCCCCCGGTGGAATTTTCCAGGAGATTGGCCGGTGATTGGAATAACCGCTGAAATGGTTGTCTAATTCACGGACCATCAGATCGCGCTTCTCCCGGATGGCTGCCACTTTGTCCAGGCAATAGTCTTTCAATTCGAAGTTTAGACTCTCTAAAAAACCACCCACCATGGCCTGTAATATAGTGGAGGTGTTCACGCTGACAAAACTTTTGGTTTTTTTGCACTCATCGACGAGCTTTATTTTTTTACCGTTGGATTCCATCTCCTGGTCGGCCACCAGGTAACCCATGCGTACCGCCGGGAAGATAGTTTTAGAAAAACTCCCCAGATAGATCACCCTCCTGTTACGATCGAGAGCTTTGAGAGTGGGAATTTTTTCGGTTTCGTAAATGAAGTATCCGTAAGGATTGTCTTCCACCACCAAAAAATCATGATCTTCCGCCATTTCGAGAAGTTTCTTCCGCTTGTGAAGGGGCATATACGTACCGGTGGGGTTATGAAAATCGGGAACTTCGTACAGGGCACTGGCATGCTTCCCCTCTTTTTCCAATCGCAACAGAGTTTCTTCCAGATGGTCGAGGCAAACGCTGTTTTCATCCCGCCGCACTGGTACGATTTCCAGGCCCGCGATTTTCGCGTATCCCACAAAACCGATGTATGAGGGATCACTCACCAACAATACGTCGGTCGGCGAATGAAAGATGCTGTCGATCACTATCACCATTCCCTCCTGGGCACCATTTGTAATGATGATATCCTCGGGGGACACGTGAATTTGTTCATCGTTGGCCAGGAGTCGGGAAATATGCTGGTTGATGATACCCTTCGTCTTGTTATATTGCCCCAGTTGATTATACATCGAGTTGTCGTCGAGGCTTTGGCCGGAGGATTCGATATAGGAATCCAGGTGCGACACCACCTCCCTGACATCGAAGTAATCCTGGTCAGGCCTCCCGGAACCGAAGGAAATGGCATCCGGATTGATGATGCTCACTTCATTCAAAAAATTCATGGATTCCATGTAAGGATCCTGGAGACGTGGATTGACAAAACGGCTGAGGTTGTTTTTGTTGTTCAATGATTGATCCTCCTTTCTATAATTCCGGGTACTGGATTTTCAGCAGGCGGACAATCGCTTTTATCTGTCTGGCATTGGCAGTCAGAGTAGGCGATTGTTTGCTATATTGGATCAATTGCTCCACATCCCGGTCGATCCTGTGAATTAAATGGTGAATATCCGATTCATCGGATATGGTTGTTTTTGTATTTTTTTGTACCAAGGCCACCTCTTCTTAACGCAAGTCCACCAGGCGCGTCGACTTAAAATTACCCCTGGCTATCTCGCCTGATTTTTTCAATATTATTTCAAATCTCAATTGGGTTTTATAATGAATTTTGTCCGCCAGATCCCGTTTGATGATATCCCAACTCTCTTTTGAAACTGCCGGTTTAACTTCCACAGCGACAGCCAACGAGTCCCTGCTTCGCTC
Source organism: Candidatus Aminicenantota bacterium (assembly GCA_024644125.1). Classification (GTDB taxonomy): domain Bacteria; phylum Acidobacteriota; class Aminicenantia; order UBA2199; family UBA2199; genus JAHELQ01. The sequence continues at coordinate 9,894 of JAHELQ010000100.1, forward strand.
TCCGATGATCAATTGGTATTCGGTATCCAGTCTCGGATCTTGCCGCAAGATATCTTCTATAATCGCAGGAGTGACGAAAGTTCCTCTCACTTTGAGCAAATGGTCCGCCCGCCCCTGGATCCCCCCTTTCAATAACCGGAATGTCCTTCCGCAAGCACATTGCTTTGAATCCCAACAAGCTAAATCTCGTGTGTCGAAACGCAATACCGGCCTTCCTTTGCGATGAAACGCGCTGATCACGACCCTGCCGTATTTTCCCGGTTCCGATATCGGTTCGTTACCTTCCATTTCCAATATCTCCACCAGGAACATGGTTTCGTTGATATGGATTCCCCCGGGAGAGTGAAGGCATTCGAATCCCCATGCCCCAACCTCTGTAGCTCCTATATGGTCCAATACTTTCGCTCCCCAGATTTCCTCGAGTGCTTTTTTTGTGGAAGGTATCAACGCTCCGGGCTCGCCGGCACAGATAATTGTTTTAACCGTATTTTCCGAAAGTTTGAACACCGGTTCCTCATCGGCCGCCTCTGCCATCCGGAAGGCGTACGTCGGAGTGGTAATGATTGCTGTGATGCCCAGTTCGTGGATTTTTCCCAGCCGTTCTTTTGTGGACATTCCACCGGTTGAAATGATTTCAGCGCCGATTTTTTCGCAAGCGTAATGGGCGCCCCAAAAACCGATAAACATACTGTAATTGAATGGAAACAGTACACGGTCATGGGAACGAATCCCCTGGGCCCACAGAACAGAGGCCCAACATTCGGCCCACCAACACCAATCCTCATAGGTGTCCGGCTGTCGCAATGGCCGCGACGTCGTTCCGCTGGTCTGGTGAAAATACACCACCTCATCCTCGGGTACCGCCAGGGAGTCTCCATAGAGGTGGATTTCATCCTTGCATTCAAAGAATGTTTTTTCGATCACAGGTACATTTTGGATATCCTTGAATTCTTTCAAGTCCCCGGCGGCGATGCCTGCTTGCTTGTAAAGATCACGGTAAGAGGGTGAACTCGCCACAGCGTAAGCTAGAGTCTCCTTGAAACGGTCCAATTGCAACGCGTGGATTTTTTGCAAGTTGAGGGTTTCGAGATATGGATTCCAGTATTCCTGCCAAACAGTTGCCTCGTTCATAGTTCATTCTCTCTTATATTGACGACGATCGCGGAGCAGGCCGGAGGAACCGCGATTTTTTCGGGTACAGGTCCGGAATAGATAAAATGCCCCGATGTAGTGAGATTTATGTTTTTTTTGTCGTTGTTGAGTTTAAAGCGTCCGGAGGCGCAACTATCGGGATCTTCCACACAATATCCGTTGTACAGCTCCACAAAGCACGAGCGGGAAAAACTGTGGAAAACATTCACACCAACGCGTAGCCAGAGCTCCATGTCCGGTCGTGTTTTAATGATGGTGATCAAATCTTCCATCAAAGGGGAATCGGTATCGAAACACTCCAACGTCTTCACTCCGCATTCCCACAATTGCTCCAGCAAATAATGGTTGGTACGTCTTCTTTTATGGATGCCAAACCGGCTGAACACTTGATGCAGTTGTCGCCCATTTGGTAAACGGGATACCTCCAGAGCCATGCCTGCGCTATTTACCAAAACGCCGTCTATATTCCCTTTTGCGCTCAACGTATCCAATATTTTCAAAAATTCTCGTTCCATTCCATTCATTAAGTAAAAGGGCTGTTGAACATAGATTTTAGCGTCATGGTTAAGTCTACGGAAGCGGTCGATGAATTGGTCCCAGCCGGAAATAGCCCTATCAATTCTGCAATTATCGCAAAAGACGCTTCCGATAACGATGCCGTCTACTTGAGGGACAGAGTCCGCATCCGGTTCGAGAGGAAAATGGATGTGAATCATCCGCTTGATTGGTGTCTCCTCCATGACTAACACTCCTTCATGATCCGGTCGGCCAGCGCGCGCAAAGTTTTGGTTCCCGCCACGATATGAGTGATCCCTCTGGCGCGCCCCTCAATTTTCCAATGATAGACGCCAGCGCGGTAAAGATCCATTGCGACGCCGCCGTCCAGATGAGGCATACCGAAAGACTCCGGTTGTTTTCGCTTGTTACCGTTGCCGAGGAAGATGTACTCGTGCCTGCATGTGTCGCGAAACACTTTGCCGTTATTCTCCACCTGGCAGGGGCAATGGGATACCTCGCTAAAGCAGATACCGCCATATGTGATGGCTTCCCATTCGAAATCACCGAATTCTTGCACAATATTTTTCATTTCATTGAATTTTAACGATGGAGAAAAAACCACCCTTTGAATGCCCAGTCTCCTGGCCAACCGGAAATCGCTGGGATTGACGCAAGCGGTGTTCGCGCTGAGATGGATCTCGATATTTCCGGAACGGCGCCTCAAGGCAGAAATGCACCCCCAATCGGAGACGATCAATCCATCGAAAGTTTTGTTCTCCAGAAGATCCGCATACCCTAGCACTTCTTCCACATCATCGTCCGATAAATCCCGGTTGATGGCCACATATAATTTTTTTCCATATCTGTGGACCACATCCGCCGCTTCCATGAGATCTTCCCAGGACAATTCTATTTTGGAATTGTACCAGCTCCGGTTTTTGAGTCCGGCGTAAATGGCGTCCGCTCCTGCATCGAGCACCTGGCGTACCTGATCTTTATGGGCAATACACGAGATGACCTCGATTGTGTTTTTTTTATGAATCATCATTGGCACTCCTTTTTTTTCACTCTTAGAACTGCGTTGTCGATTTCTTCCTGAGCGGCGGCCAATCCGTGTTCCCCCAGATGTCTGAATCGCCCCTGCATGTTCAAATACTCCCCCACCGGTTCCAAATTGTTTAGCGGGCGATTGAGCCGGGTAACGCCGTTTTCCACTTCATACAATATCCAGGCGCCAGTGCTCACAGCCTTTTTGGCCACCCGGATCGTCAGCGCCGGATCATACACCCAACCGGTGGGACAGGGAGTATGGATATGCACAAAAGACGGTCCGTCAGCCTCTTTCGCCTTTTTGATTTTTTTTTGAAGATCTTTGATATTGGCAACCGAAGCCGAAGCCGCATATGGGATATTGTGAGCAGAGGCGATCGCCATAATATCCTTTCTATACGATGATTTCCCCGCAGGCGTCGTGGTGGTACGGGCAAGTAAGGGAGTGGAACCACTGCCCTGAATCCCGGTGTTCATATAGGCTTCATTGTCGTAACAAACATACAAAATTTTATCTCCCCGCTCAAAGGCGCCCGACATGGCCTGGATTCCGATATCGACGGTGGCTCCGTCGCCAGCGAATGCCAGCACTGTTATATCATGTTTGCCCTGGGCCTCGAATCCGGCTTTGATTCCTGCCGCGTATGCTGCGGTATTCTCGAGGTTACCCTGGAAGCCCGCGATCTTGAGAGCTGTTTCCTTTCCAAATCCTGA
>JAHELQ010000575.1 GCA_024644125.1 Candidatus Aminicenantota bacterium
CTTCGTTCAATCTACATTACGGAGAAGAACCTCCTTTAACCGGAACACGCGGTTCAGGGACTGTATTTTTTTCCGGGTGCCCGTTGAAATGTATTTTTTGCCAGAACTATCCTATCTCGCATCTCGGCAATGGGCAGGTTTATACGGTCGAAGAGTTGGCCGGTATCTTTTTGAATTTGCAAAAAAGAGGAGCCCACAATATCAATCTCGTGTCTCCCACCCCATATCTCTATCATATTGTACGGGCGCTGGAGATAGCCTCGCATAAAGGTCTGATCCTGCCTGTTGTCAACAATACCGGAGGGTATGAAGATCGCGATGTTGTAAGGATGCTCGAAGGAATTGTAGATATCTGGCTTCCGGATTTCAAATACCATGACGCGGAATTGGCGCGGACGGTATCCGCGGCTCCGGGCTACAGGGAATTGGCTTATGATGCCATTGACGAAATGTTTTCCCAGGTGGGAGAATTGATATTGGATGATGAGGATATCGCTGTCAGCGGCACGATCATTCGTCATTTGGTCTTACCCGGGCAAACGGAAAATTCAAAACAAGTGCTGGAGATAATCGCCCGGAGCTCCTTTAGTAAATCCTGCCTCAGTTTGATGAGCCAGTACTTTCCCGCTTTTGAAGCTCCGAATTCCCCACTTTCCCGCCGTCTCACCTCCGAGGAATATGCGGAGGTCAAAGAATATGCGGTCGAGTTGGGATTCGAGGATGGTTGGTTTCAGGACATTTGACCGGGCATTGACAAAACGCGCCTGTTTACGTATGATGCAATCGTATAAAACATTCTCTACGGAGCCTACATGAGCCAATTAACCGACAGGCAAAAGCAAATCGTCGATGCCACGCTCGATATCATCGCCACCATCGGGATCCAGAACCTGACAATTCGTAAGTTGGCGGAAAAGGTAGGGGTGACTGAAGGGGCGATTTACCGGCACTATCCCAGTAAAGACGAGATCCTCGTCTCTGTCGCCGGATATTTCAAGTCTGAGTCCACCGTCATTTTGCAGCAAATTATCGATTCCGAAGGCAGTAGCGTCCACAAGATCAAGATGTTCTTTTTGGGCCGTTGCCGTCAATTCAAAGACAATCACGCTCTGGCCCTGGTGCTTTTTTCCGATGACATCTTCAAGGGCAGCGGTAGGGTTCAGGCCGAGATTTCCGCCACCATCCATTCCCACGGCCGGTTGTTGGTTAAAATCATCACCGAAGGCCAGGATTCGGGAACCATCCGGGCAAACATCGTCGCGGAACACATGTTCATGATGATCATGGGAGCGCTACGATTGCTGGTCACCCGCTGGCGCGCCGCCGATTTTGGCTTCGACCTATTGGGAGAAGGGGAAAAACTATGGGCTTCCATCGAAGCTTTAGTCACGCCATCTTGAGCTTGCGATTTTTTCCTTTTTTCAGGTGATTCCGTAGCTGATCGGGATGTAGTGGATGTCGTTGACCACTTCCTCCACGCCTTTGGTTGTAAGTGCGATTTCCTCGCACCGTTTGATATCGTCTTTGTCCATTGTCGATCCTCTGAGCGTGACTTTGCCGCCCTCGGCAATGGCTTCGAAAAAATGAACGACAATCTTGTGGGTGTAAGCGATGTTGGTAATCACCTCGTGTCCCAGACGCAAATCTACGACCTTTTTCTGAGTTTCTCGCGATATATCCTTCATCGTTTCGGATTGCGCGACTCCTTGAATCAACGAAGCGGCGACATTTAGAGGCAGATACTCGGTGTTGAGCACTATATCGTACAAATCCGGGGATTCCCAACTGGTGTTGAAAAAGAATTTATGAAAACCGGCGCGGTCCGTGTCGTTCTGGCGGATCATTTTTTCGGCGTGGCGTTTTTCACAGTTATAGCGTTCCATCACCCGCCCGATTCTAAGTTCGAGTGGTGCGATGACCCTGATTTTCAGGATTCCCTGAATATCTCCAAATAAAATTTGCGCGCCCCTGCCAAGGATGACACAATTGTCTTTGACTGCAACGTCAAGGATTGCCTTCTTCATAAAGTGCATATATAGGTCTTTATCGGTGGAAAAGTTTTCCCAAAATGTAGGTTTCCGTTCATCGTATTTGCGAATGTTTTCGTCCGGCACGCCCCATTCTTCGAACCGTTCTTCCAGGGATTCTTTGTCCAGGTGTTTCAGATTCATTTGCTTCTCCAGTTTTCGGGCTATCTCATTGCCGAGGCTCCCCAATTGTCTTGAGATTGTAATAATAGGCATACGGCCCTCCTTTACTGGCTTTTAAATCGTTAGTTTTTTCTCTCCATAGATATGTTATGATGATTAAAGGCAGTTTTCAACATGAAAATGAGAAATATACGGTTTTTTAGTGTTATAAAGCGGCGAATCTATTTCAAAACCGCAACGAGAGGCAACTCAGGCCGCCGTCCAGTTTGCGGTATTCCGCTACATTCACCGTTATGGTGTTGTAGCCGGCTTTTTGAATCGCCGCTAGAGTGTTGGGATATCCGGCGGGTACCAAAACCGTTCCATTTATCCAGACGGAGTTGGCGGCATAGGCCTCGTTCTCTGGCAACGGAATGATGTTGAAATGTTTGAATTCAGGTTTTTCCAGAAATTCTCCGGTCGCCAGTAGATTGTTGTTTTCGAGATAAGACATGCCTGTCTTGAGGTGAAGCACCTTTTCGAGGGAGACCATTGATCCTGTGTAACCATATTTTTCGAGGATTGCGATCAATTGTCGCGCTCCTTCCTGGTTGGTCCGTTGGGAGAGTCCAATATAAAAATGGTCGCCAGCTCGCATCACATCTCCACCTTCCAATGTTGCCGGTGAGGTGATGGTCTCGATATCCGAATAAAACAATGTGAGAATTTCCGCGACTTTTTCTTCTTCTCCGCGGCGGCTCGCTGCGCCGGGATTGGTAACGACAGCGCACCGTTCAGCCAGGACAGCCGTATCTTCTATGAATGTGGAGTCGGGGAAGCGGTCGTCTTCCTCCATGACAGTGACCTCGACTCCGCATCGTTTCATGGCGTCGATATAGCCATCGTGTTGCAGCAACGCCTCCTGGAAGTCCGGTTGGCCGAGATTGGCGTTGCTCAGTCCATGAATCATTTGCCGGCAAGGCCTGCGAACAATAATATTTTTAAACATCGCTTATCCTCCATTTGTGATGTAAACGATTGAGTTCAATGACAATAATAAAATGCCTTGATTGTTTCCATGATGTCGGTGTGATGAAAGGTTGATTCCCAGTCGCCGGTCCGTCGCATCCACGGCTACATCTTCCCTCCATATCCGCGCTAATAAACACTTTTAGTTGTGTTGTCCCGGCGACGGAGACAAGACTCCCCAATAAAAAAAACATCACCGCTAAATATGAAGTAATTCACATCGGTTCCTCCGTACATTGTTTTAGAATGCATACCTCTATCCTAACACCGAATGTTTTTTTATGCAATCCGACGTTCATGTCACTTGCCGGTGCATCCCGTATCGCGGCACCGCTCCGCTCCGCTGACCTGTCCCCATATTTCTACTTTACATTA
>JAHELQ010000576.1 GCA_024644125.1 Candidatus Aminicenantota bacterium
ACCCTGCTCCGCCAGCGCCAACGCTTCCTGTAACGCGGATTCCACCGCCTTGATATCATAGGAGTTCACACTCACGGCGCGGACCTGTTCCGCCTTGACAGCCTCCACCAGATTGAACTTGTTGGGAATCCCCGCCAGATTCGACGGCGATGAAGGCGCCGGTTGCCCGCCGGTCATGGCGGTAATCCGGTTGTCCAGCACCACCTTCACTCCGGGAGTGTTGCGGAACACTGCGTTCCGGGTAGAATCGAGGCCCGAATGGCATTCGCACGAATCGCCGATGACGCTGATAACCTTCGACGCCATCTCGGGGCGCGACAACACCATCCCCTGCCGCATCGAATCCGATGCTCCCATGCACATACAGGTATCCAGCGCGTCGAGAAAATACAATAACGTGGAGCAACCGATATCGCCGAAGGAGGCATAGATTTTTTTCTGTTTGCGAAATTTCGCCACGGTCAGGGCGAAGGCCCGGTAGGGACAACCGGGGCAAATGGAGGGAGGTCTTCTCACCGGCGCCACAGAGTGAACCGCTTCAGCCTTGCCGGTCTCAATCCCAAGACGGCACGCCAACACATCGATGACCTGCTGCGGAGTCCAATTGGTGATGACACTGTTTTCCTCCTTGCCGACCACATCGATCCCCAATAAACGGACCCGCTCCTCGAAAAAGCGATCACCGTCTTCAAAAATAAATAGAGGGCCGGTGATTTTTTGCGCGAATTCGCGGATCTTTTTTTTGGGATAGGGATAAAGAGTCGCCAGCGAGAGTATCCTCGGCTTCAGCTCCAGAGTCGCCAGGGCCTCCCGGACGATGATGTCGCTCTCGCCGGTGACAATAATTCCGCAACCGGAGTCGCCGTCGCTCTCCCGGGTGAGATCCGATGATTCCATCCATTGCTCGATGGCGGGAATCCGCTCTGTAGTGGCGTGGTCATAATTGATCCGCGCCAAAAACGGCATCCCCATCCAACCCTTCATATCACCGGGTAGTTCCCGCGGCTCGACGATGCGCGCTTCGCGCGTCTCCACCAAACCTTCGGAGTGGCACAAAATACCGGAAGCCAGGATCGCTACCGGAGTCTGGAACCGGCGACTGATATCCGCCGCAACCCAGGCGATCTCATACATCTCCTGATGATTGCGGGGCTCCAGTACCGGAATTCTCGATGAGGCGAAAAAGTATCGCAAATCGATGACATGTTGGGTACTGGACGGAACATAGTCGCTGGCCACATATAACACCAGCGCGCCGGCGGGAGCCTTGTAGAATCCCGCAGTCGTGATGGCGTCTCCAGCCTGAAACGCGCCGGGGGTCTTCATGGTGACGACAGTATCGAATCCGGCTGCCGCGTGGCCGACACCTACCGCCACTGCCACAGCCTCGTTCACGTCCCAACCGACATTGATCCGGTCTTGCACCTGTGATAGCGACCTGTCGATCACCTCGGTGCTGGGAGTGCCCGGGTAGCCGTCGGCGCAATGATAACCCGCATGAATGACCCCGAGAGCGAACGCTTCGTTTCCCTGCAGGATAAATTTGCTCCCCGCGGAGGCTTCCACATATTTTTTAAATTTCGACATTATATCTATTTCTCCAGAAATGTTCCTCTATACTTTTGCGAGGGCTTGCTCAAGATCGTTCCGCAAATCTTCGAGATCTTCGATTCCAACCGAATACCGAACCAGATCATCGGTGATACCGGCTTTGATTTTGCCCTCCGCCGAGATTTTGGCATGGGTCATGGAGGCCGGATGCTGAATCAATGTCTCCACGCCGCCCAGAGATACAGCCAGAGTTGCGAGCTTCACATTGTCCATCAATTTCCGCCCCGCTTCATACCCGCCTTTCACGCCGAAGCTTAGCATGGCTCCGAAACCTTTCATCTGGGTTTTGGCCAATTCATGCTGAGGATGTGATTCGAGGCCGGGATATTTGATCCACTCGACCTTCGGATGATTCTCCAGGTAGCGGGCCAATTCCATGGCGTTCTCTTGCTGGCGATCGATTCTCACCGACAGGGTCTTGATACCTCTCAATACCAGAAACGCCTGGTGGGGATCCATATTGGGGCCCATGTTCACCATCATGGTTCTCAGCTTCTTGTACAACTGTTCCTCTTTGGCGACGATCACACCGCCCACGATGTCCGCGTGCCCGTTCAAGAACTTTGTCAACGAATGGAATACAATATCGGCTCCCAGATCCAGTGGTTTTTGCAAGTAAGGACTGCAAAATGTATTGTCCACCGCGACGATAATATTGTTTTTGTGGGCCAATTCGCATGCGGCCTTGATATCGGTGATTCCGATGGTGGGATTGGCCGGAGTTTCGATATACAATAACTTCGTGTTCGGCCGAATCGCCTTCTCGATCTCTTCGATATTCGAGGTGTTCACATAAGAATACTCCACGCCGAAACGGGAAAAATGGGATTCGATGACCCCGCGGGCCGGACCATAGACGGCGTCGCCGCTGACAATATGAGCGCCCTGCTCCAATAGAGCCATATAAATCGTTGTCACGGCTCCCATTCCCGAAGCTGTGCCTATAGCGCCAAATCCATTTTCCAATTCTGCTATATTCTTTTCCAGAGCGTTAATTGTCGGGTTTCCGATACGTGTGTAAATATATCCGTCCGACTCGCCGGCGAAACAATCGGCTCCATGTTGGGCATTGTTGAAAGAAAATGTTGACGTTTGATAAATAGGAACAGTGACGCTCATAAACTCATCATGGTATGCTCCAGCGTGAATTAACTTTGAATTAAATCCTAACTTTTTCGTATCCATAAGACATCCTCCTAAAAAAAGAACCGGGCGCAGGTCATTCGGTTTCGCCATATGTAATCACTGGGAATACCTTCGACTAAGCCGATTGTTTCCATCCAGAAACAACAGGGCAGGCAACCCGGCATCATTAACTATCATATTTGAGTCCGGCTACATTCCAGCCGGTCTCATTGTATTAGTATTCGTTTTTATCTAGCGGTTCTCTTCCGCAAATTTTCTTCCTGACTTCAGAGCCTCGAGATTTTTTTCGACAATCTCCTCACCCTTACGGGAAAAGATGAAGCGGATACCCTCTTCCATTTTTTCGAACGGAAGATCGATAAACAAAGAGGCGGCGCCGACGATCACCATGTTCATACCGCGGGGATTGCCCACCTCTTTTGCCATGGTATCGGCATCCAACGCGATGTGGTGCGGTTGTTTTTTCACTTCCGCCAGGACAGTTTCGATATCCGGGTAATTGGAAATGTTGACAAACGGCGTGGTATTGGTGACAATCCAGCCCGCGGGGGACAAATAGGACAAATATCTCAACGACTCCATCGGCTCGACGGAGATGATGATATCCGCGGCGCCGGCGGGAACCAGATCCGAATAGATTTCCCGGTCTGAGATCCGCAAATGCGACTGAACCGCCCCGCCCCGCTGGGACATACCGTGAACTTCGGCCTGTTTCAAATAGAGCCCCGACTCGATCGCCGCATACCCCAACACAGTGGCAATGGAAAGGATCC
>JAHELQ010000577.1 GCA_024644125.1 Candidatus Aminicenantota bacterium
AACTCCCTCAAAGGAAAAAAGAAGCTGCAAATCGTCCCAATCTACGGCGGCCAATCGATCGAATTGCAACTGCGCCGCTTGCAAAAGGGCGCCCAAATCGTGGTAGGAACTCCCGGCCGCATCATCGATCACATCAAACGTAAAACACTGAAACTGGACAGCATCTCTTACATGATTCTGGACGAAGCCGATGAAATGTTGAATATGGGCTTCATAGAAGAGGTGGAAGAGATTATGAAAAGCACCAATCCGGAGAAGCGGGTGCTCCTGTTTTCCGCCACAATGCCTGAAAAGATCATGCAATTAGCCCGCAGCTACATGGGCGAATATGAGTTTTTAGGCGTAAAGGGAGACCATATAACTGTGGATCTCACCGAACAGATCTACTTCGAAGTGGCGCATCAAGATAAATTCGAGGCATTATTCCGCATCATCGATGTGGAACATGATTTTTACGGACTGGTTTTTTGCAGAACCAAGATCGATGTGGATGAAGTGGCACAAAAACTATCGGAACGGGGATACGACGCCGAAGGACTGCACGGGGATATTTCCCAATACCAGAGGGAACGAATCCTGGAAAAATTCAAAATGCGCAGAACCCGTGTGTTGGTGGCCACCGATGTGGCGGCACGGGGAATTGACATAATCGAGCTTTCCCATGTCATCAACTACGCACTCCCCCAGGATCCGGAGTCTTACGTTCACAGAATCGGCAGAACCGGACGGGCGGGCAAAGAGGGAACGGCAATCACTTTTGTGACTCCCGACGAGTACCGCCGCCTGATGTTCATCAAAAAAATCGCCAAAACCGATATTCGCCGCGAAAAGTTACCGGGCGCGGTCGAAGTTATTCAATCAAAGAAGTTGAAAATCAAAGAGGAGATTTCCGAAATTGCCCAGGCAGGCGAATATATGGAATACACTCCCATCGCCAATGAATTATTGGAAGAGAATGAAGCGTCGGTGATTGTTGCGTCGCTACTGAAGCACTTTTTCCAGGGACAACTGGAGGAAAAAAACTATTATGAGTTCAAGGATGTGTCTGTGGACCGGAAAGGCAAGTCCCGGTTATTCGTCGCCCTTGGCAAAGCCGATAAAATGACCCCCCGCAAGTTGGTGGAATTCATCGAGAAAAAAACAAACGTGGCATCCAGAAGAATTAACGACGTAAAAATCTACGATACTTTCTCGTTCCTCTCCGTCTCGTTCGAGGATGCGGAAGTTATCCTGAAATACTTCAAAAAAAATAAAAAGGGCCAAAAAGCCATGATCACCAAAGCCAAAGACATGAAAGGGAAAAAATAAACCTACGAACGCCAACAGAATTTGATTTTTTTTCAGAACTACTATAATATAAAATAAGGACTGGTTGAATGTTAGATTATTGGAATAAACGAGGAAGATTCTCGTGATAGACAAAGAAACATTAAAAGCGAGCAAATTTCTTTGTGAAGGTTTCGGAGGGCTCATCGACATCAACAACTTTCTCAACAATGAGAAATTGGAATTTTCAATGTCAAAAGATATATTCTCCAGAATTACCGAAATGAATGAAGAAATCTACAAAGAATTCGAGAAAATCAGGAAAGTGTTGAGCCAATATGAACAAGCAGAACTTAAAAAAAGCGGAAGAGAAACCTTCAGAAAATAAAAAAAATCTTCCGCCGAAGTATTGGAATCTCCAGATAAAGATTGCAATGAATCGTCACAACATGCTCTCCTTGAAATATCAAAAGCAATAAGCATAGTTGCAGAAAGACATTCAGGCCCATTACCGCATCCGGAAAGCTTTAAAAAATACAATGAAACCTTGCCCGGCGCCGCAGATAGGATTATGAAGATGGCAGAAGAGATCTCTTCTGCAAGCATTGCCAATCAAAAAGAGGAACTGCGTATCATTAGCCGCAATTCGTTCGCCAGCATGGTACTTACGTTTTCGATTATTATCATTGGATTTGCCCTTGCAGCATTTGCAATGTACAATGGAAAAAGCGTCGAAAGCCTGGGAATCGTTTTAATCGAAATGACCGGTCTGATATATGCTTTCAATAAAAGCTCCAACACAGAGAAAAAAACAAAAAAAACGGACCGAACCAAACAGCGAGATCATTGACATCTAAATAAAATCAAATTAGAAACCAAATTTTCCTGTTTCCACCCACTTCATATACAAAAGCGACCAGAAATCGGACGCCAGGCCTTTGTGAATATATTCATACGGCAGCCAACCATACCCGCGATCTCCCCAATCCTTTCCCCAGGAATTGCGAATCAGCAACGCGCCTTTAGTTTCATTACACGAACGGGTATTCTTGATTTTTTTCTGATTGTCGTATCCAACCGCCAATATCGCATGTCCCCATTGTATTTTCTCGCCGGGACATGGAAACGGGATTTCGCCGGGATTTACATTGTCATTGAATGAACCGAATCCATAAAAGCCGAGCATCGCAGGGATACCGGCAGCTAAATATAATTTGACACTATTCAAGATATCTTCGGGCGATTTGCGCCTATCTAGCGGATCATGACAAAAATAGACCAGCGATTCATAGTTGTCGGCGATTGAATAAATAAACGCTGTCGGTTCATCATCAAATGTCTTCAACTCAATGGAGCTACGAATTTTGTTGTCTGTGTAGGGCCAATATTTTTCCGGCGGCACACCGCACAAAACCAATGATCCCATAGTATTTCGAAGATAAGCGCCGGTATCCCCGGTCACCCCCATCAAGTTCCGCGTCGTTTTGTAAACGAACAGCCGGGAACACGTGGCCTCTTCTTCGAACGCCCTTTTCAAGTAATATTCGACCATCCCTGTGGCGGCATGTGCAGTGCAAGAACCAAGATTTTGTTGATCTCTAATTTCAGTACAATACTTCCGCAAATCTACAAAATCTTCCATGCTCTTCATTTTTAATTTCCCAAGGTTCAAGCCTTCTTTCATTTTTTTGACCTTATCGTGGTCATCGGTGAAATCCCTGAGATCCGGAACCTGCGCGATCCAGCCGGTTCCCCTGGAACCTAAATCGCCTGGTAATGTAGCGAGATTTGATATAGCAAACATTTTTCTCCCCTTCTGAAAATACATTTCCCCTTAATTTTGGACTTTAAACATAATTGTTTTTATCCAGAGGTATCTACTTATAAAATGATATTTTCGCGGCCCATTTTCAACATAAAAATTGAGAAAAACTTTACAAGAGAACGAGCTCAGAAATATGTGCGGATGTCGTCCAGGGGACGGCGGTTTTTTTCTTTGGGAGGTAGGTCTCCTGGATTTTCCGCTGGATAACCCATGGAGATGAGAATATCGATGTGAGTGCTTTTGGGGAGATTCAGAATTTTTTTCACTTTTTTTTCGTGAAACCACCCCAGCCAGCAGGTGCCGAGGCCCAACTCTTCCGCTTGAAGCGTTAGGTGGTCGCAGGCGATGCCGATATCGATCAGGTTGTATTTCACATTGCGAATCAAGCCTCCCAAACGCGCTACATATCGCGATCTTTCGGTGATGGCGGCGATGACG
>JAHELQ010000578.1 GCA_024644125.1 Candidatus Aminicenantota bacterium
CGGAACAGTTCCTGGTCCACAGCCCCCAGAATGTCAACCGACAGGCGCTCGACGTACCTGTCCCCTTCCGGGTCCTGCAAATAATGAAACAACATCCCCTCCTGCAACGGAGTCAGGGATATTATGGTTTCCACCGATTGTTTTTCGAGTATCACGATAATGGATTCCTTACAGTTAAATTCGGATTTATAACCCCGGTTCGACTTGATTCATGACCGGGTACTGGCGAGGATTGGAGCTAAAATAAATAGGCTTCCGCTCTTCTGGTGGGCCAGGATATCGGGAAATAATTTAAAATGGGTTGCAACACGGGCAATATACAAATTAGCATATTCATGGCTCCAATAAAATGGCAAAAATGATTACCTGTTTAGAGGCATTTTCATAAAATAGCGATATCATTTGGTTTGAATTACAGTGAATCGATTTCACCAAAGGAGGTCATGCATTCTTTTCGGTTTTATTGAATGTAATCTCCGAATGAATGAACAGTAACGCTTTTTACTATGATGCTAAGGATTGTTGTCCATGATGCGGTGCATCTTGAGGAAATTTAGAAATTTTTTGTATTCATGGGGCGGGATGTTGAGCGGCGCGATAATATCACAATACTTTGGGCCGTATTCGGCGATGGTTTTGTTAATGACCCATTTAACCTCTTCCCGCTTGATTTCCCTGGATAAAAAGGGTTCCTTGATAGCGGTCCAGAAGCTTTCCCCGTTTTTTATACGAATCAAGAGGCGTCCGGCCGCGACAATAGCGTTATGCGGGATGGAATTGGTTTCTCCGGATTTGACCAGAGCAACGATATCCTGGCAGTTTATCGGCCCCGGTAAGAGAATCCCCGCTCGTTTTACGACACTGAGCAATTGCCGGACATTTCCAGGCCAATGATATTCGCTCATGGCGCTCCAGGTCGATGGATCGATTTTTTTCCCTTTGAGCAGGTGTTTGTTTTTTTGAACGATGTGACGGATATCTTGATCTCTGTATCGCAGTGGAGGAATATTGATCTCGAATGAAGACAGCCGGTAGTAGAGATCTTCCCGGAATTGCCCTCTGGCCACAGCTTGTTCCAGGTTGCGGTTGGTGGCGGCGATGACCCGGACATTCGCGGTATGTTCCTTCGCCTCACCGAGAATTCTATAACTGCGGGTTTCAATGAAACGCAACAGTTTTGCCTGGAAATGGTAGGGAATTTCAGAAATTTCATCCAGCAAGATTGTCCCTTCGCTGGCTTCGGCCACCAATCCCTTTTTTTCCGACCTGGCATCGGTAAACGCTCCCTTCTTGTAGCCGAAGATTTCACTCTCGAAGAGATACTCGGGGATTGTCGGCATATGAGCCACTTCGAGGTTCCCTTTTCGTCCGGATGCCTGGTGAATCAACCGGGCGACGAGATTCTTCCCCACTCCGGTTTCCCCGGTAACGAGCACCGGTTCGTTTTCAGGGGCGTACTTTTTAATTAAACTCCGTACCAGTTTCACTCTGTCGCTCTTTCCGGCAAAGTCGGCGAGGTCGAATTCCAATTCGACTTGACGGGCCATCATGCCATTCAACAAAAACATGATGGACCGGATTGTATACAATTCAAAATCGGAAAATGTCATTTTCCGGGTCCGATCCAGATAGAGAAGGTATTGATGATTGATGGGGCGAATCATGACTGCTTTAACCGGGTTACTAAGCGCAGATTCGTATACTTTGCCGCCTTGAACGAGGATCTCGTCTTTTCTCTTTTCAAACAACTCGAATTTTTCGAGACTCAATAACGCGTAACTTTTGCAGAATCCATCTCCAGTGTATATGGAATTGCCGACGACATTCCTCCCTATATGCCAGACGATTTTTCCTCGTCGGTCATAGATCATCGCGAGGGAGACGTTATTTTTTCGGATCCACGCTTCTAATAATTCAGTCGATATGCCGATCATTCTGTATATTCACTATCCGTATGCGATCAATCGATTATTCATCCATTGTAGAAATAATTATTTTTTATACAAGCAAAAATGTAACATAATTTTTGGGAAAGTAAAAGTGGGGCTGAAATGATTGTCGGATATATGTTACTTTTTTCCAGGGAGGATTTCTCTGAGATAATAATCGATTCCCCTCTCTTGATCCCAGTTTCTCGGATATCCGAGCGACACCTCCAAAAAATCGACGCCATCGCGGGTGTTGGTCCCTCGAATATGCAAATGTCCATAAACCACTTTAGCGACATTGAAGCGGGTATGCCAGTTTTCGGTTTTTTTGGTTCCACACCAAAGGGAAAACCTGGGATACTGGAATAAAAACACCAGGTCCTGCCGCAGAGGGAAGTGGTTGATGAGAATCATCGGTACGTCCCTGGGAGCTTCCAGCAGCCGTTGTTCTGTAATGCGGCACCTATGCGCGCACCAGTCGGCGATGGAGGCGTGCGGCTCAGGTGAGAGTAAATCTTCGTCCGTACACAGCACTCCGGATTCTATCGCCCAATCGATGGCTTTGTCCCGGGAAACATCATCGGGCCGGTAACTGTAATCGTACAATAGAAACATCGGGACTAATAGGTAATCTTCCTCTTCCCCCAAAAAACGGGTATATGGATCTTCCGGGGTCAGCACTCCATAATCCCGGCAAATAGACACCAAACGCCGGTATTTTTCCTCTCCCCTCAAATTGTTCCGATCCGACGGCAACGACCATAGATCATGGTTCCCCGGCACCCAGACCACCTGTTTGAATCGTTTGGTCAGAAGCGTCAGGGCGAATTGCAGATGAACATCTGTGTCAGCGATGTCTCCCCCAAGGATTAGCCAATCCTCGAGATGGGGGGACATAGCTTCCACAGCATGGCAATTGGTTTTGTAGTTCAGGTGTAAATCGCTGATGGCGAAAAGCTTCATCAAAAAGAAACCCGGCCAATTGCGTTGTAAATATTCTCTGGCATTTTTTCAGAGTATGTTTCACTTAAAAAATCATTAGAGCCGGAATCATGAAAGATTTTATAGTTCGAAATCCTTGTTAAATTCGACCCTCCAAACTAACTGGGACAATTTTTTCTCTTCGTTCAAACGATAGGTCAGGCGAGGGTGTTTGTCCAGTTCTTTCCAGATTTCTTCCAATTTTGAATCATCCGTCGGCGTCAGGAAGAAAATAGCTGCGGTCAAGCGGGTCAGGATGTTTTCGTACGGAAGTTCCCACTCTTTTACCAGAGCTTTTTCTTTCAACTCGTCCAAATGTTTCTTTACCTCAATAATTTCTGGCACATGCATCTTAGTCCTCCTTTTCTATCAAATAAATTATTGGCAAATACAGAATCTATTTAGAAAGTAAATTTTAATCAAAAAACTCTTTAAAATCAAGATATAAAACATTTTTTATGAAGTCTCCGATTCTGGGGATTTTTTTGAAATCCAGTATCACCATAGCGTAATGAGTCTCAAATCCACAAGTTTCATTACAAAATCGCGTTTTTTCCCTTCATTTTCATGAAGAAGCAAACCGGAGTCCGCCATCAAATCCCCGATATTTTTTA
>JAHELQ010000579.1 GCA_024644125.1 Candidatus Aminicenantota bacterium
CTCTTTTTACCAACGGCTTCATGACGAAGGCGCTGATGCCGATATTGGTTGCCTGCTCCTGGCTGATGATTTCGCTGAAACCGCTGCATATGATGATGGGGATATCTTTCCTGATTTTGACCAATTCAATCGCCAGATCCTTCCCGGTCATGCGGGGCATGGTCTGGTCGGAAATCACCAGATCGAACCAACAGGGATCCTGTTTAAACACGGCTAACGCGTCTTCGCTGGAAGTGCGGGCCACTACCCTGTATCCCAATTGCTCCAGCATCTGCTTGCCAAGATCCGCCAACGATACCTCGTCGTCAAGAAAGAGAATCTTCTCGTTACCGGTGGGGATCGCTTCCATCGCTTCGTTGGCCATGGCGTGGTCTTGCTTGATCACCGGAAAGTAAGATGTGAAGGTGGTACCGTGATCCAATTCGCTCTCCACCTCAATATGGCCGTTCAGTCCCCGAAAAATACCGTGCACCATCGCCAAACCCAAACCGGTGCCCTCGTCCGCGCTTTTTGTGGTGAAGTAGGGTTCGAAAATACGCTCACGAATGGCCGGAGGAATCCCTTTGCCGGTGTCGGAGACAATGAGGCGGAGATACTGGCCGGCCTTTAACTTACTATTCAACTTTTCATCGACAGTTAAATCAACCTTTTCCAATTGGACCGACAGGACGCCCCCTTTTTCTTTCATGGCATGGGCGGCATTGGTGCATAAATTCATCAATACCTGGTGGATCTGAGTGGGGTCCGCCATCACCATACAATCGTCATCGCGCAAATTTTTGCGGATCTCGATGGTGGCGGGCAATGACGAGCGCAATAGATGCAAGGCCTCTTTAATGATTAGAGCGACCCGAACAGCCCTTCGTTCCAGCTCGTGTTGGCGGGAAAACGTCAAAATCTGTTGGACCAGGTTTTTCGCCCTATCCGCCGCCTTCAGTACATTGTTCAGGAAATCGCGGGTCCTCTCTTCGGGCGAGATGCAACTCAACGAGAGTTCCGTATACCCAATGATGGCTCCTAGAATATTGTTGAAATCATGAGCGATTCCTCCTGCCAGAGTTCCAATCGCCTCCATTTTTTGAGCCTGCCGTAACTGCTTTTCCAATTGCCGTTGCCGGGTGACGTCGATCAACACTTCGTGAACCGCCGGTTTCCCGTTAAAATTGATGCGGCTTCCGTAAGCCTCCACTTCAAACTCGGAACCATCAACCCGTATTCCATAGAAAAAATAGTGGGAATACTCCTGGAGGCCGCTCTCCCGCCGCCGAACTTCCCGGCCCACCATTTCCCGGCTCTTGGGACTTATAATATTATCTACAGTTATTCCCACCGCCTCCTGGGGATTCTTGAAGCCGAACATCTCAGCAAAGCGCTGATTGCAAAATACCAGGGTACGATCCTGGATGATATAGATGGCCACCAGCGCATTGTCCACAATAGTGCGGTATTTCGCTTCGCTTTCCAACAACCTTGCCTGATCCTTTTTCCAGTCTTCGATATCGCGAGTGATGGCCAGGATGTGAGGCTCGTTATTGAGATGAATGATGCGGGCGGAAATCAATCCTGTCCGCCTGGCGCCATCTTTGAATAAAAACAATGTTTCAAGATTGTTGATTTTCCCAAACTTCAGGATTTCTTTGATCATTTTGGCGCGGACACTCAGGTCGCACCAGAATGGGATATCAATGTCCGGCTGCCCGATCACCTCTTCCCGCTTGAACCCGGTTAAATTGGCGAACCCTTCGTTCACATCCACACAAACTCCATCCCGCAACCGGTTGATGGTAATGGCGTCGGGACTGGTGTGAAAAGCGATTTTAAACCTTTTTTCCGCCTCGATACGCGCCGCCTCCAAGCTCTTGCGGCGGCTGATATCGTGCACAATGGCGAAAAAAGCCTTCCTGTCTTTTCCGATACTCACAGGAGTGGTCCATATCTCCACATCCTTCACATCTCCATTCGACAAGCGATGGCGGAATTCAAAATAATGACGCTTCTTTTCAATCGTTATACTGATATGCTTCCTGATTTCATCTTCCGGAAGAGTATTGATGTCGGAAATCGATTTACTGAGAAGAGTGTCGAGATTATATCCATAAAATTCACAGGCGGCCCGGTTCGCATAGAGAATCTTCAATGTATCGGGATCTCCCAGATAAATAACAGCGGCGTGATCCTCCATCAAGGCCTTGTGCTCCTGCAACCATTCTTCCAGCGATTCACGCTCTTCAGGATGACTTACCCCGGCATTGGATTGCTGGTGAAGTTGGCTCCGTAGTTCCTGTAGCTCTTGAATTAATTCCTTTTTTGTTTTTTTTTCGTCTGTACGGGAAGTTTCCATTTTCATCTTCGAATTGTGATAATGATTAAGTTACATATTACCAGAAAAACAAAAAAAATTAAAGAATATTAAGATAAAGTTACACAAAAAATAATAAAAACAAATGATATGGCTCCAAAGATCCTCAAATTCAAGGCTTCAACATCACCTGGCCAACAGGGATTTTCGTTTTTGAAGATTTCCCACATCTGACTCCACTGGAATTGAATCGCCTTCCAGACTGCGTCCCGCCACATACATCGCCGTAGCTAACGAACCTGGAGCGGGCGTGAAAATCTGGGCGTCCAGCGCCGGCAACCCTAAATTCTTCATCTTTCTCTTCATCTCCAGCACATCATCCCAGGTCTCTCCAGGGTGTCCTATAATCAGATAAGGCGCCAATTGAATCTTCCGGGGCATCCGCCGGTTGATTGAATTGAACAATGTCACGAATTCTTCGAATACTGTGAATCCCGGTTTGCGCATTAACGACAGCACATTGTCTTCGGTATGTTCCGGTGCCACGCGCAAAAAGCGGCCGCTATGGAAGCGTAAGATATCTTCCAACAACTCGGGCTGCCGCAACAGCACATCATATCGGAGTCCCGATCCTACCAGCGCCTGCTTCACCCCCGGTTGTTTCCGGGCCGCCCGCAACAAATCGAGAAACGGCTTCGTCCCCGGCAACCGCTTGCACACATCCGGAAACAAACAACTTGAACGACGGCAAGAACCTACGGCGCCAGCGCAATCCAATCCGTAATTTTCCGCCGAACCGCCGCCGATATCGGAAATCACCCCCCGGAACCGGGGATGGGATGTGAATGTATGAATCTCCCGCATGATGGATTCCTGCGGACGGGACACAATCCCTTTGCCCTCGAGCAGAGAAATGGAACAAAAGGAACAGCCGCCTCCGCAACCGCGGTGCGACGTAACGCTAAACAAATTCATGGCCAGAGCAGGTGAGAATTTTTTCTGCTGCGGATGCAACCGCTCGAACGGGGCATCGTAAATCCATTCCAGCTCGTCAGGCGTGTAATGCCTCGCCGGATGATCCACCACAAACCTGTTGGCGTGCGGTTGAATCAAACCCTTGCCGCCGAACCGCGCCGTCTCCGTCACCCGGTAGACATCCAACAACAATGCCGGGCGCGCCTCGATCTCTTCGGAAGACGGAAGTCGCAGATAATTTTCCCCTCC